>JANQTO010000344.1 GCA_030731685.1 Nonlabens sp. | reverse complement strand
GGAGTACGGCTATGCTGATAAAAGTATTTATACCGTTCAATCTGAACGTTTAGAGATTGCAAAAAAATATTATGAAACCTTTGTTAGACGGTTTCCAAACAGCGAGTATAGAGAGAAAGCTGACGAAATAATGGAAAAGATTAAAAACTACAAACTAGAATTTATTCCAGAAACTACACAAAACGATAATCAAGAACAATAATCACACAATGGATACTAAAAATCTTAAAGCACCTAATACCACAATTACATATAATAGAGATGCATTAACTGCGCCTACTGGTAATATGTACGAAGCGATATCCATTATTGCTAAGCGCGCAGAGCAAATAAATTCTGACGTTAAAGAAGAATTGACCGAGAAGTTAGAAGAATTTGCTACTTACAACGATTCTCTTGAAGAGGTATTTGAAAATAAAGAGCAAATAGAAGTTTCTAAATACTACGAGCGTTTACCTAAGCCACACTCTATCGCTGTAGATGAGTGGATGAAAGGTAAAATCTATTTCCGTAACACAGGAGATACTAAATAAACAATGTCTGTCTTAAGCGGTAAAAATATTATACTAGGAGTTACTGGTGGTATTGCTGCTTATAAAAGTTCTATACTCGTGCGCCTGCTTGTAAAAGCGGGCGCAGCTGTTAAGGTCATAATGACTCCGGCAGCGCTTGAGTTTGTTACTCCGTTAACCCTTGCCACACTTTCTAAAAACCCAGTACATCATCTTTTTACAGAAGAAGGCGATACTACAGGTGTTTGGAACAACCATGTAGAGCTTGGTCTATGGGGCGACTTAATGATTATAGCTCCTGCCACGGCAAACACCATGAGTAAAATGGTTACCGGTGGCATAGACAATCTATTGCTTGCGGTTTATTGCAGTGCAAAATGTCCGGTCTACATAGCGCCAGCTATGGACTTAGACATGTACAAGCATCCGTCCACACAACATAGTTTTGAGAAACTTAGCTCATACGGTAATATTATTATTCCGGCTGGTGATGGCGAGCTTGCAAGTGGACTGAGCGGTAAAGGCCGCATGGCAGAGCCTGAAGAGATTCTATCATTTATAGAAGAAGATATTGAAAAGCAGTTGCCACTTAAAGGCAAGCGTGTGCTCATTACTGCGGGTCCTACGTATGAACCTATTGATCCAGTACGATTTATAGGAAATCATAGTAGCGGTAAAATGGGAGCAGCGCTGGCGTTAGAAGCTGCGCAACTAGGTGCTCTGGTAACTTTAATTATAGGGCCTAGCCATGTAGAAGCAGTTCATAGCAACATTTCTCGCACAAACGTAATGACTGCCCAACAGATGTACGACCAAGTTTTTAACCACGTAGATAAGGTAGATATTGCTATCTTTAGTGCTGCCGTTGCAGACTACAGACCACAAAGTGTCGCTGACCAGAAAATAAAAAAGAAAGATTCTACGTTAACCATAGAATTGGTTAAAAATCCAGATATTCTTGCGAGCGTTGGTGCACTTAAAAAGCGACCGTTTTTAGTAGGATTTGCTTTGGAGACAGAGAATGAGTTGGAACACGCTTTCGCGAAAGCGGAAAAGAAAAACTGCGATTTACTTGTATTAAATTCTACAAGAGACAAAGGTGCAGGATTCGGCAAGGACACGAATAAAGTGACTATTATAGATAGAAAAAAACAAACGACTGTTTATGAAACTAAATCAAAGCAGCTCGTAGCAAAAGATATTTTAAATGAAATTATTGAAAAAATCAAGTAAGCATCTAGTTCTTTTGTTTCTTTTCGTTTGCTCACAAGCAATGATGGCTCAAGAATTTAATGCTGTTGTGCAAATTAACACCCAAGGTATCGCGCAGCCTGACCAGCAAATTTTCAAGACGCTGCAAAATTCTGTTCAGGATTTCTTTAATAATACGAAGTGGACAAATCTGGAATATGATAAAAAAGAGCGTATTAATTGCTCTGTGGTTTTCGTCGTGACTGAATATAACAATGATAGGTTTAAAGGTAACCTACAGGTGTCTATGTCCAGGCCTGTTTTTAACGCTGGTTATTCTTCACCGGTGTTTAATTATAAGGATGAACAAATAGCATTTGAGTATGTAGAGTTTGCTCCATTGTTCTATAACGGCAATCAGTACGAGAATAATCTTATATCGCTATTATCTTTCTATGCCTATACTATGTTAGGGGTTGACGGTGATACGTTTGCTTTAAGAGGTGGACAGAAATCTCATGAAGAGGCACAGCGCATTGTGAATCTTGCTCAAGGTTCGCAAATAGAAGGCTGGAAACCTAGTGATGGTTTAATTTCAAGATTTAGACTTAATGATGATATGCTTTCTGAAACCTATAAAGAGTATCGTGACGTTATGTACGCTTACCATCTAAAAGGAATGGACGTTTTTGCAGATGATTCAAAAAAAGCAAAGACCGAAATAAAAAATCAAATACAACTTTTTGAGGCACTTCACAGCCGCAGACCTAATAGTTTGTTACAACGAATCTTCTTTGATGCTAAAGCACCAGAGATTTCTAATATTTTTTCAGGTGGACCAGCGATGGATGTAAGAGACCTCAAAGGGACTCTTCAAAAACTTGCTCCTAACCAGTCTTCTAGTTGGCGTACAATTCAGTAAAAAGCGGTTGTGTGGCCTGTAGATTTTAACTAATTTCATGCCCACAGGCGGGAAAGTTCTGTAATCACTTAAACTTCAATATACCAGTTGCTTACGGCTATACACATTGAAAATTTTGCGCTCATAGATGCGCTAGACTTGAAGCTACAGGCAGGTCTTACCACCATTACTGGAGAAACGGGTGCAGGTAAATCTATACTATTAGGTGCTCTAGGTCTTGTGTTGGGTAACCGTGCAGACTTAAGTGCTGTGCGTGATACTACGCGTAAATGTGTTGTTGAGACGCATTTTAATTTACAAAATAGTGGACTAGAGTCGTTGTTTGAAGATTTATACCTTGACTTTGATCCACAAACTATAGTGCGTAGAGAGATTTTGCCTTCTGGAAAAAGCAGGGCCTTTGTAAATGATTCTCCAGTAACGTTGAACCAGCTTAACTCCTTAGGGAACTACCTGGTAGACATACATTCACAACACCAGACAACGCAACTAAGCGGTGACGATTTTCAAGTGAATGTTATAAATGCATACCTTGTAGAGCAAACTAAAAATGAAAACAGACCAGCTTCTACAATATTAGCAGAATATGCTGCTGCTTTAAATGCGCATACAAAACTTCTCAAAGAAATAGACGAGCTCAAAAAGCAAGAGGCGACACTGATAAAAGAATATGAGTATAATACTTTTCTACTAGAAGAGCTTGAAGCTGTGCAACTAGATAAAATAGATTTGCCTGTTTTAGAAGAGGAAAGCATACAGCTTAGTAATGTAGAGTCTATAGCACTTGCGCTTAATGAAGCAAATGAGTTACTAATTCTTGAGGAGTCTGGTATTATAGACCAGTTACGCATATCTCAAAAGCGTTTACAACAGGTAAGTGCCTACGCCGCGCACTATGCAAGCTTGGCAGAACGTACAACGAGCGTTCTTATTGAATTAGAAGACTTGCAGATAGATATTGCCACCCAGGCCGAAAATATAGAAGCAGACCCAGAGCGACTGGAAACGGTCAATAATGTAATTGCTACTATAGAAAATCTTTTACGGAAGCATCACTTGACTAACGTTCAGGAGCTCATAAGCTACAGAGATGAACTTGCAGGCAAAGTATTAAGCACCCAAGGTTTAAGTAAAAAATTAAAAAACCTTCAAGCACAGCTAGAAACAGTTTCTAAAGAACTAGTAAACCTAGGTGACGAAATTCATAAGATGAGAGTTGCGCACGCACCAGCTTTTGAACAAGAAATTCTAGATACAGTACACGCGTTAGGTATGCCAGATGCTCAATTTAAATTACACCTTGAGCCAGCAACAACTTTTATTGCAACCGGTATAGAGTCAGTTTCATTCAGATTTACGGCAAATAAAGGAACAATGTTGCAGGCACTGGATAAAGCAGCTTCTGGTGGTGAACTCTCGCGATTAATGCTTGCCATAAAATCACTGCTATCGCGCTGCATGCGGCTACCTACGATTATTTTTGACGAAATAGATACGGGTGTGAGCGGCAGTATAGCCAGTAAAATGGCCACAATAATGACCCAAATGTCGCGGTCCATGCAAGTAATTGCTATAACGCACTTACCACAAATAGCAGCAGCCGGAACAGATCATCTATTTGTAAAGAAGAAAATTGTAGACGACCGTACGGTTTCTCAAATACAGCTTTTAAACAGCGTGGATAGGGTAGAGGAGCTTGCTCAAATGCTCAGCGGTGGAACAGTTTCAGACGCAGCAAGAGAAAATGCCCGTGAATTACTCAAATAACTATTTATATTTGCCTAACTAACTTAAGGATATGTCATACAACTTACTAAAAGGAAAACGCGGAATCATTTTTGGCGCACTCGATGAAAATTCAATCGCTTGGAAAACCGCTCAACTTGCTCATGAAGAAGGAGCAACATTTGTTTTAACAAACGCTCCCGTCGCTATGCGCATGGGGCAAATTGCAGAACTTGCAAAAGCAACTGGTAGTGAAATAATTCCTGCAGATGCTACAAGTATCGAGGATTTAGAAAACCTAGTTACGAAGTCTGTAGAGATTTTAGGCGGTAAACTTGACTTTGTGCTGCATTCTATTGGTATGTCAGTAAACGTACGTAAAGGAAATGCATATACTGACCAAAATTATAACTATACCGAAAAAGGTTGGGACGTTAGTGCTGTATCTTTTCACAAGGTCATGCAAACATTATATAAGCATGATGCCATGCAAGAATGGGGCAGTATCGTAGCGCTTACCTATATGGCGGCGCAACGTACCTTTCCAGACTATAACGACATGGCTGACAATAAGGCTTACTTAGAAAGTATTGCTCGAAGCTTTGGTTACTTCTTTGGAAAGGATAAAAAAGTACGTGTTAATACCATCTCGCAATCGCCTACACCTACCACAGCTGGTAGTGGGGTCAAAGGTTTTGACGGCTTTATTAACTATGCCGAAAAGATGAGCCCACTAGGAAATGCTACTGCTCAAGATTGTGCAGAGTACACCGTGACATTGTTTTCGGACTACACAAAAAAGGTGACGATGCAAAATTTATTTCACGACGGTGGTTTCTCAAACACCGGTGTGAGTCAGGAAGTTATAGAGAAATTCTAACACGATTTCGTTCATTGATTAAAGCCTCTGTTCTTTTGGATAGGGGCTTTTTTATTTCGCTTTCGCGAAAGCGAAATATCCACAAAAATACCTTTCATAAATACTTGTTAAGTTAGAGTTAAATATTATCTTTCACTTTTAATTTTTAAACATATAATAATGAAACAAATTTACCTAATGGTAATTGCGCTACTGGCATCGTTAACGGCTATGGCTCAATGTAATTATCAGCTCGTTATTCAGGATAACTTTGGTGGAAGCTACACGGCTCCTACTGGAGTTAATGTTTCTGTGAATGGAACAACGACATTTTATACCATCACAACGACAGGTGCTGCGGGAAGAACTCAAACCTTTCCTATTCAAGTGAATACCGGCGATGCGCTTATATTTGATTACACTGCTCCGGCCGTTACAGGCGACATGCAGTGGTTGTTGAGAGATTCTGAAGGTTTTGAAATTTTCAATTCTGGCTTCAACCCTATGAGTTCAGCAGACTTTTCTGGTACAGCGAGCTGCCCTACGTGTCCTGCAGTTACTAATGCGCTAGCAACTACGGTTACTGCAAACTCCGCATCAATTGGGTGGACACAGGTAGGTAATGAGACTGAATGGGTTATTGAATTCGGTGTAGCCCCTTATACCCAAGGTTCAGGTGGCGTTGTTATAAATAATGTAACTACAAATCCATTTACCGTTACGGGACTTGCAGCAAATACAACTTATGATTTTTGTGTGCGTTCTGTATGTGGACCTGGAGATGTAGGAAGAAACTCATGTGGGTCATTTACCACAACACCATCGTGTCCTGCACCTGGCGCTGTAACACCAGTAACACAACGTGCAACTGAAGTGGAGTTTATCTGGGATGCAAACGGTAATACCTCTTCTGATTACGAGATTAATTATGCTCCAGCTGGCGTTATAACCGCACCAGGAACTGGTCAGGGAACTGTGGTTACTGGTAGTACAGCTCCGTTTGCGATTGTAAGTGGATTGACTGCAAATACAAATTATGACTTTTACATACGCATAGACTGTGGAATGGGTGATTTTAGTGCATGGACCACAGCTCCTTATACCGCTAGAACATTACAATCTTGTCCTGACATATCTGGTGTGACGTTTAGTAATGTTCAACAAACACAAGTAGATATCGCATGGACCGCTGGAGGTTCCGAAACGGCTTGGAGTATTGAGTATGGTGCTCCTGGCTTTACTCCTGGAACTGGTACAACAGTTGCTGTAACAACGAACCCCTACACATTAACAGGTCTTAGCTCTGGAACTTTCTACAGTATATGTGTAACAGCCGTTTGTGCTGCAAATGACCAATCGACGCCAGTATGTGCAAACGTGCTTACTCCTGCAGACTATTGTAATGGTGATTTATTCGTAGACTCTGGCGGGGTTTCTGGAGACTATGAAAATAATGCCAATATCACATATAATATATGTCCTGATAATCCTGGTGATGTCGTTTATGTAAACTTTACGTTTAATGATATGGAGGAACTAAGTGCCACAAGCTGTTACGATGGTCTTACTATTTATGATGGTCCTGACACAACATTTCCTACCATTGATACCCCTTCAGGTAGTACAGAATGGTGCTGGGATCCTGCCAATAATACAGGTACAGGTAATTTAGTAGGTGAAATATTAATAGGAACAACCACCTCTGGTTGTTTGACTTTTGTGTTTACTTCTGATGGTTCGGTTGCAAGACCAGGTTGGTCAGCTAATGTAACATGTGCGCCACCACCAACATGTCCTTTACCTTCGGATTTAACTGCAACATCTGTTACGGAAAGTTCTATTACCCTTGGCTGGACAGCAGGCGGCTCTGAAACATCTTGGCAAATTGAATATGGCGCTCCTGGTTTTGCTCCCGGTACAGGCGTAGGAACTGTGGTGCCTGCGGCTACAAATCCATTTACAATTCCTTCTCTTACAAGTAATACACCTTTTGATTTTTACGTTAATGCGGTCTGTGGTCCTGGAGACGTGAGTATACAGAGAGGTCCAGCAAGTGCAAGAACGAGCTGTGTGCCATTCGCTGTCCCTTTTACCGAGGGATTCAATTCTGCAAGCCCAACAAAATCATGTTGGATAGTCCGTAATGTAAATGCAGATGCAGATACTTGGGATTTAAGCTCTACCCTTAATCCATTTGAAGGAAATCAAAGTGCAGTAATAAACACAGACTTTAACAATGGTAATGATGACGATTATTTAATAAGCCCTGGAATTATACTCACGGGTAATCAACGTTTACGTTACAATTACCGTGTTCAAAGTGCTACGGAGCCTAATAATATGGAAGTATTGCTTTCCACGACCGGAAATGCGCCTGCTGACTTTACAAACGTGCTGATTCCTGCGACACAATATTCAAATATTGTGTATGCAGAGCAGTTACTCGATTTATCAGCTTACACAGGTACTGTATATATTGCTTGGAGAATACCACCATCTGCAATTGATGGCTGGAGAATGTACATAGACAATGTGAGAATAGATGATATTCCTACCTGTCCAGATCCAGCAATGATAACAAACAGCGCTGTAACAGCAACAACTGCAAATATTGGTTGGGCAGCGCAATCACTTGCTACAGCAGTTTCCATTGAATATGGCCCTTGTGGCTTTGTTCCAGGTACGAGTGCCGCGGGTGCTGTAACGGTGGCTGCTACTAGTAATCCTTTTACTTTGACAGGCCTTACAGCTGAGACTTGTTACGAGGCTTATGTTACTTTTGATTGCTCAGGTTCTTCAAGTATCCGTTCTGTTGTAACTACGTTCACTACAGAATGTAATGCCGTAACCGCTCCATATTTAGCAGATTTCGAGAACTTTACCGCAACTACCTCTGGTTTTCCAACCGCTGCGGATGGATTTGTTAGAGAGCAGTGCTGGAGCTCGACACTAGCTACTTACAATTGGGTAGTTGCTCCTCCTACGCTTACTGCATCAGGTGGTACTGGTCCAGCGCCATCCATTAATACTGGAAACTACATGTACACAGAAGCCTCAAATGGTACCGCTGGAGCGATTACTAATTTAAGGTCACCGCTTATTGACTTAGCTCCATTAACTAATCCAGTCTTGGAGTTTGATTATCACATGTTTGGTCCGACTACGGGAAGTTTAGCTGTTGTAGCTAGCGTTGCAGGAGTTGAAACCACGCTGTTCACGTTGACAGGTCAGCAGCAAACAACAGAAACAGCTCCTTACAGAACAGCGACTGTTTCTCTCGCTGCTTACTCTGGACAGACAGTTCAGCTTATTCTAAGAGGTACCCGTGGAACTGATTTTACTGGCGATATAGCTATAGATAATTTCGCTGTTGAGGAGGCACCAGCATGTCCTAATCCGCTGATGATTACAAATAGTGCAGTAAGTGCGACTAGTGCAACACTTGCGTGGGCAGCAGAACCTCTTGCTACGACGGTTTCTATAGAGTATGGTCCTTGCGGTTTCCTACCAGGAACAAGTGCGGCGGGAGCGGTTGTTGTTACAGCAACTAGCAATCCTTTTGTACTTGCGGGATTAACGCCTAATACTTGTTACGATGCTTATATTACGTACGATTGTTCAGGTACTAGTAGCGTTCGTTCTCAGGTAAATACTTTTAGAACTTTATGTAATGCTTTTGCGGTTCCTTTTTCAGAGGGCTTTAATTCAAGCAGTACGACAGAGTCCTGCTGGACGGTTTTAAATGTGAACGGAGATGCTGACGCGTGGGACCTCAATTATACGCCTACTCCATTTGAAGGAGACCAAAGCGCTACTATCACAACCGACTTCAACGCTGGAAATGACAATGATTATCTGATTTCCCCTGGTATTGTATTAACGGGTAACCAGCGTTTGCGTTACCATTATCGTGTACAAAGCGCAGGTGAGCCTAACAACATGGAGGTTCTACTTTCTACAACAGGAGTAGCGCCTGGGGATTTTACAAATGTGCTACTTCCAGCAACTACCTTTTCAAATACTGTATATGCAGAGCAACAACTTAATCTTTCAGCATATACTGGTACCGTCTACATCGCATGGAGAATTCCTCCAAGCGCTATTGACGGCTGGATAATGTATGTAGATAATGTTAGAGTAGATGACTTGCCAGCATGTCCAGAGCCTATTGCATTGAACGTAAATGCTATAACTGCTACAACTGCAAGTTTCGGTTGGACTGAGAATGGATCAGCTACCGTTTGGGAAGTAGAGGTGCAGCCTACCGGTGTTGCGCAAGGTACTGCTGGAGCAATTTATACGAATGCAACTGCAACAAACAGACAGACTATAACCGGTCTAAGTGCAACTACCACATATAGTGCTTATGTTAGAGCCGTATGTTCCGCAACTTCTTCGTCAATATGGTCTGGTCCTCTAAATTTCACAACACCATGCGCAGTATTCCCTACACCGTACGGAACTCAAGGTGGTGCCCCAGGTAATGATTTTACTGTATTTCCAGGAACGTGTTGGACAGAAGGGAATGATACTGCTATCGCTGCCGGACCTAATGGTGCTGATGGTGCCTGGGTAGCTGACGATTTTGGGAATGTTGTAGGTGGACCTAATGGTCGTGCTGCTAAAATCAATATTTATGATAGTACTACTGTGACAAGAGACTGGTTAGTTTCACCTGCATTTGATTTGGGTGCCGCAGGTAATCGTACGTTAAACTTCCAAGTCGCAATGACTAATTGGAACACTACAGTTGCGACCACTATGGGAAGTGATGATGAAGTGCAGCTTTTGATTACCACTGATAATGGAGCGACATGGAACAATCTAACAACCTTTAATGCTTCTACACCTATACTGGCGACAGGTCAGTCAGTGAGTATACCATTAGCAACGTACACAGGTAATGTTCGCTTCGCATTTTGGTCAAGTAATGGAACCGTTGCCGACGCTGCCGATGTTGATTTCTTCATAGATAATTTTAGAATTGATGTAACGGCTGGGGTAGATTCTCCACAAGCCTTAGGTTTTGTTTATTATCCTAACCCTACTACTGGTTTGTTGAATGTTGTAGGTAATGATATTATAGATTCCGTGCAGGTACGCAATCTTTTAGGGCAAGTTATTTTTAGCGCTAAAGGTAACAGTGTTGATGTGCAACTCGATTTAAGTGGCTATCCTACAGGAGTATATCTTTTAGAAGTTATTTCTAACTCTAAATCAAGTGTAGTGAAGGTAATTAAAGAATAGATTTCCTTCATTTAAAATTGTAAAAAGGGCTGTCTTTCGAGATGGTCCTTTTTTACGTTTATCAATTTCTTGATTCCTTTTAAATTTGAATATTGTAAGTCACGCTTTCGCGAAAGCGGTACTGTGACATTTTAAAATGGTTTGCATATTTGTTATACCGTTTTCTGTTTTAAGTTTTCTTTAACTCTTATACGAGTCCCTTCGTCGAAAAATATAGAAATGAGTTCGATACATTAGTTGATAAGTTGTATTTTGAGCTATTATTTGATTCCTTAATTATATATTTATGAGACATTTCTATGCTTTTCTAATTTCTTTCTTTGTCATTACCTCCGCATTTGCGCAGTGTAATTATGAACTTGTTCTTCAGGACAATTTTGGTCAAGGTTGGGCTTCAACCCCAGGTGCTGGGGTAAGTGTGACGATAAATGGCGGCACACCTACTTTTTATACCATTTCAACAAGTGGTACAACTCCAAACATCAGGACGTTTGCCATTGCGGTTGCAAATGGTGATGCTATCAATTTTGATTATACACCACCTGCTACAACTGGTGATGGGCAATGGTCTTTAAGAGACTCTGAGGGGATTTCAGTTTTTAATTCTGGCTTTAATCCTAATGCCAGTGCAGATTTTACAGGAACAGCGGTTTGTCCTACTTGCCCTGCGGTAACTATGCTTACAGTTGCTACTGTAAGTGCTAATAGTGCTGAAATAGGTTGGACTAATGGAGGTTCAGAAACCGAATGGGAAATAGAATATGGAGTTAGCCCGTATGCTGTTGGTACTGGTGGAACAGTCGTTCCTTCAACTACGAACCCTAGAACAATAAATGGCTTGACTTCTGTAACAACATATGATGTTTATGTACGTGCAAAATGTGGAACTGACCTTAGTTCTCCTCGCGGGCCTATAACTTTTACTACAACAGAATCCTGTCCCGCACCTGGTGCTATAACGCCTATTACGAATACCTCAAGCAGCGTTTCTTTTGTGTGGAATTCAAACGGTAATAATTCAGGCACTACAAACATACAGTACGGTGTTTCACCCTTTACTTTAAATGGACCTAATGCACAGACCACAACCCAATTCACTGCACCATTTGCAGACGTAACTGGGCTTATGTCTGATACAAGCTATGATTTTTATATTCAAATTGATTGTGGAAATGGAGACCTGAGTACTTGGGCAGGTCCATATACTTCAAGAACATTAATTTCATGTTTTCCGGTAAGTAGCTTACAAGTAGACTTTGCTGGTATCACCGAAGCTGATGTTTCGTGGACAGCAGGACAAGCGGGAACTTCTTGGGAGGTAGAATACGCAGCCGCAGGGATAATTACACAGCCGGGAACCATGCAAGGAACAGTTGTTAACGTCACATCTCCAACTATTAATATTCCGGGTCTTACTCAAAATACGACATATGATGTTTATGTACGGGAATTATGTGATCCAGCCTTGCCAGATTATAGTTCAAGACGCAATATTAGTTTTACGACGCAGTGTACTGCCATCGCGGCAACTACAGCAGTTCCTTATGTTGACGATTTTGAGAGCTTTGCTGCAAACTTAGCGTTTGAAAGAGAAAATTGTTGGAGTGCATCATTTGTTTCTGCAAGTGGAAATAGAGGTTACGACTGGAACGTGACAGCCACAGGAACAACTCCAAGTGCAGGTACTGGCCCTAACACCGCAAATAGCGGAACAAAATATTTTTACATTGAAACCTTAGGTGCAAACGGCGATACCGCAACCTTGTTTTCTCCTATTATTAACGTGGATGGTTTGACAAATCCATCAGTTCAATTCTTTTACCATTTGTTCGGGCCTAATATGGGTAACCTGAGTGTGGATGTTTACGACGGAACTGCATGGCAAACAGGACTGTTTACAAGCACAGGACAGGTTCAAACATCAGGTGCAGATCCTTTTGAGCAAGCTATTATTGATTTATCTGGTTATACAGGTGACATACAAGTTAGATTTGTTTCTACGCGTACTGGTGTTACAACAGGTGATATGGCTATTGATGATTTTAGTGTGCAGGAAGCACCTGCTTGTGCCCCAGTAGGTATTATTACTTTAGGAACTATCAACGCAATGGATGCTGAGGTTTCTTGGCAAACACAAGGCTCTGAAACTTCGTGGATTGTAGAGTATGGTCCGGTTGGATTTACACCTGGTACTAGCGCGACAGACCCTGATGTTTTTGAAGTAACTGTCGCTACAAACCCATACACCATTATGGGCTTGGACCCTAATTCTAATTACGATGTTTACGTAACAGCAGACTGTGGAATGGGTAGCTTAAGTGCTCAAAAAGGACCTATTTCTTTTACTACGGCATTTTTACCACCTCAAGGAGTCGCTTGTACGGGACTGGATAACGTTTTTGTATTTCAAGAAGAATTTGAAAATAATGATAACGGTTGGACAGGCAACATCGGTGTAGGTACTACAACGGGAGGACTGTGGAATTTCAACCGAGCAGTGTCGCCAACATCTACTAATACGGGGCCAGATGCTCCATTTAGTGGTGGTGGTTTTGCTTACCTTGAAACTTCAACAACCATAACGACACCAGCGGCAATTGTTTCACCCGCCATCGACTTAAGTTTTGCTAATACAGGTGCGGAGCTTTCATTTTACTATTTTGCATTTGGAATTGAGATTGATGAGTTTCAGGTTAATGTAGGCCCTAGCGCTACGGGACCGTGGACTAATGAGTTTACAGCAGTAGGTCAACTTCAGACAGCGGGCTCAGACCCTTGGGCTCCAGTAGGTGTGAATTTAGATGCATATGTTGGTCAAGTTATTTATATTCAAATAACAGGTACGGAAGCCGCACCTGGAACAGGTTTCACTGCTGATATAGCCATAGATTTACTGAAAATCGAAACTTGTGGAGCATTTTGT
>JANQTO010000343.1:1513-3035 GCA_030731685.1 Nonlabens sp. | reverse complement strand
GTGCAGTTAATAGACAACTTTTTCAACCAGCCACTTATATTTGGCAAGAGTGTAAAATCGCACCCATTAGAGATATTTATCATAATTCTAATCGCTGGACTATTGTTCGGTGTTATGGGTTTAGTGCTCGCAGTTCCTACCTACACAGCGATAAAAGTGATTTCTAAAGAGTTCTTGAGCGAGTACAAAATTGTTCAAAAACTCACGGCAAATTTATAGATGAACCTAGCACTACTGGAACCCGATATCCAGCGCTATTTACTGGAACATATTCACGATAACATTGCTGGTTTTGCATTGCGCAAGCATCCGTTTTTAAATGTTACCACACAAGAACTGGCGCAGCAGCTACTAGGCTTACAAAAAGCCAAGTCTAAATTTCCGTCGTTTTTTGATAATCCCCAAATTGTGTATCCGCCTAAGGTGAATCTGGAACAAACTAGTTCATGGACAACCGCAATGTACAAAGCCGCTTTGATTAAAGGCAATTCCATGGTAGATATCACTGGCGGTTTTGGGGTTGACGTTTCCGCTTTCGCGAAAGCGTACAAAGCAACAACCCACGTGGAACTAAACGAGTCACTACAATTACTCGCAAACCAATTATTTAAAGCGCAAGGACTAACGACCAAAAGTGTCGCAATGGACGGCATGGAATTTTTAGCACAAACAAACGAACGCTACGACCTCATCTACATAGACCCGAGCCGTAAAACTGAGGCAAGCGCAAAGGCTGTGATGCTCGAAGATTACGAGCCGCGCGTGATGGAATCCATGGAGTTGCTATTTTCAAAAGCCGACACCGTCATGATTAAAACCTCGCCCATGCTAGACATTACCGCTGGATTACAGTCGCTAAAACACGTAAGCGAGATTCACGTAGTCGCCGTCAAAAATGAAGTGAAGGAACTCCTGTGGATTCTTAAAGAAAACAACTCCTTAACACAAGTTACCGCTGTAAATTTAGAAAGTTCACAACCTGCTTTTCAGTTATCTGAACTTGTCAGCAACTTTCCAATTTCCTATACAGAGCCGCTCAAGTATTTATACGAACCTAACGCTGCCGTCATGAAAACCATGGCGTTCCACGACCTTTGTAAGCAATATTCGGTTTCAAAACTTGACCAAGATGCACACCTATTCACAAGCAACGAACTTTTAGATTTTCCAGGTCGTACATTTGAAATAAAAGCTGTTAATTCTTACAAACCCAAAGAAATTAAAAAGCAATACGGCTCCAGCGAGAGAGCAGTTGTGACTAGAAACTTCCGCGAAAGCGTTGCCCAATTGCGCACAAAATACAAACTAGCCGAAAGTGAAACCGATTACCTATTTTTTACGAGTGTAGCGGGAAACTATGTGGTTATTGAGGCTGTGAAGATGTAGATATTTCAGTGACGACCGATTTGTTGACAACCGACAATCGACTTTTTTCCTTCCATATCCACAACATTTGTTATTTCGAGGAACGAGAAATCCCATCATGAGTAAAAATCAAGCGTGCGCAGCAACCACGTTATTG
>JANQTO010000343.1:0-1503 GCA_030731685.1 Nonlabens sp. | reverse complement strand
CTAAACAAAACCCTAAAAAAATCCTAGCCTACCTTAGAAATTTTAGATTTAGATTTAGATTTAGATTTCAGTATTGATATTGATTTCACTATTATTTTTGATTTTGATTTTACTTTCAATTTTACATTAATCCCATGAAAAACCTAGTAGTCCTCACCGGAGCCGGAATTAGTGCCGAAAGCGGCATCGCAACCTTTAGAGATGCAGACGGACTTTGGGAAGGTCACGATGTTATGGAAGTCGCAACACCCGAGGGTTTTCGTAAAAACCCTGCGCTCGTGCTCGACTTTTATAACCAACGTAGGGCGCAACTCAACACGGTGGAGCCTAATGCCGCACACCACACACTTGCTGCACTCGAAAAACATTTTAACGTCAGGATTATCACCCAGAACGTTGACGATTTACACGAGCGCGCAGGTTCCAGCAATATCATTCATTTACACGGCGAGCTGCGTAAAATGCGCAGTGTGTTAAACGACGATATTTTACCCTGCGATGGAGACATAAAATTAGGGGAGTTGTGCAGCCGTGGCGGGCAATTACGACCGCATATTGTTTGGTTTGGCGAGGACGTTCCCGCAATGGAACCAGCCATAGACATTACCAGTCAGGCGGACTATCTACTGATTGTAGGAACATCGCTCCAAGTATATCCAGCTGCCGGACTCAAGGATTTTGTCGCGCCTCATGTTCCTATTTATTTTGTAGACCCAAGACCATCCTTAGCATCACATGGCAGGCTTACCGTTATTGCTGAGAATGCTAGTACTGGGGTTGAGAAGGTTGCGAGAATCTTAATTAATACTATTTAAAATAAAATGGAGATTATAAAAATCCTTATATGGATCATCTTAATTCTAGGAGCTGGCTTAATGATATTTCGTGTTACGGCATACCTTTTTAACAAAGCTGCATTGAGCAACGAGGAAAGAAGGTACAGTAGCATAGTTGTGGTTTTACTAGCTCTGAAGAAGAAAAAGAAAATAAGTGAAAAGACATTAGAGAAATTTGCCAAAAACATCGAACTAAGAACGCTGCTTTGGGAACTTTTAATAAAATATAATCGTATAGAACTATTTCCAGCAGCCTTCGCGACCAAAGACAAACTAGGTGAAAGCTATCTAGCAAACTGGCTAATCGAACATGAATCCTATGATCACTTACCTAACAAGGTGGAGTTCATCCAAACTGTTCAAATAGACCCTGCGATAGAAATTCAGGTTTTCAAATTCAAAAGTTTCGAACCACACGAGTATGCTGGTAAGGGCTGGCTTATCGGTTACGTAGGTTTCGACCAAAATTGGAGAAGTGAGACAAATCCAAAATTTATTTTCAGCAGCTTTGAGGCAAACGTACTAAGCGTTGATGAAATGAAAAATCTATCAGCAGCCACTTAATCAACATAGTGCATTTGATTTTAAAACTTCGCGTTGATTGGCATTCTCCTTTTCATAAAAAGTTAATGAAGTCATCAGTTGAAGCTTATCGCTAACAATTGAA
>JANQTO010000342.1 GCA_030731685.1 Nonlabens sp. | reverse complement strand
GAGTTTAGAGGACCAGTAAAACAATTTGATGGTTTTCATAGTTTAAAAGGAGCTATTTAATTGCGCTTTATGAGCTTTTTAAAACGTCCCAGTAACTTGTTAAACGTTGATAATTTTATATCATTTTCATGATACCCATTACCATAAGCACCGTATCCATAGCCGTAACCGTAGCCATAACCATAACCGTATGCACCCTTGTCCTTGAAATAATTCATAACCATAGAGACATTTTTAATCTCACCGCGGCTATATTTTTCATTAACGGCGTCTAGCATGGGCTTGCGTGTGTACCCTTGGCGCACGATATACAAACTAGCATCTGCATGCTTTGCAATCTCTAGCGCGTCTGCAACAAGGCCTAGTGGTGGCGTGTCCAGTATAATGTAATCGTAATTTTCTTTAAACGTTTCTATCATTTCTAAAGAACGTTTAGACATGATAAGCTCACTGGGATTGGGTGGTACTGGTCCGCTCAGCATCAGGTCTAAGTTTTCAATTCCTGTGGAGCGTATGGCGTCGTTCAAGCTACAATCGTTCACAAGGTAGTTGGATACACCTACTTTATTGTCTATGCCAAAGTCATCAAAAAGTTTTGGTTTACGTAAGTCTAGCCCCACCAGCAAGGTGCGTTTACCGCTCATCGCGTAGACGGTAGCAAGGTTTATACTGGCAAATGTCTTGCCCTCACCACTAACACTACTGGTAACCATAATGGTTCGTGCATTGTAGTCTATGTCTTGGTCAAATATAAAGTGCAAGCTAGAACGTATGCCTCTAAAAGATTCAGCAATGGTAGACTTAGGTTTGTCATTAACGATTAAATTATTAGGGTGTTCCATGCGACCTACGACACCTATCAATGGAATTTTTGTGAGCTTTTCAATATCCTTAGGCGTATGGATAAAATTATCTAAAAGTGTAAGTACAAATGCGACGGTGATAGGAATGGAAAATCCTACGAGTAATGCAATAAGGTAATTTATTTTACCATCTTGTGCGGTACCGCCGCCACCAGTATCTTTAGCGGCGTCTATAACGTAAATGTCAGAGACGTTTGCAGCCATAACCAGTTCAGCCTCTGCTTTCTTTGCTTGAAAAACACTAAAAGCGTTTTGATTTACGTCAAACTTGCGCTGTATTTTTAGGAATTCTTGTTGCTCTTTAGGCAAACGTTTTATTTGGGCATCTACGCGATTGTATTGTTCATTAATTTCGGCTTGCTCGTCCATAATGACGCGTCTGGAGCTGGTGATATTTTCATAAATAACATCTTTAATGGCATCTATGTCTCGGTCTATTTGAGCAAATACCGGTGCGTCTGGTCTTGCGCTAAACTCTTTTTTCTTGCGTTCTTCAGACAGACCCACGAGACGTGAGACTAAACCCACGATGCTGCCTTCATTTATGCCCACGGTGGTAGGAGCCTGAATCCCTGTATAGTCTGTTTTGTTCTGTAAATAATTACGTAACCTGTTATAGTAATTCATGCGATTCTCTAAATCGCGGCGCTGTATTTCTAAGTCGGTTAATTGAGAATTAAAGGTAGAACTTTGCGATGTAAGATCTATAAGTCCCGAGTTACTTTTAAAAGCATCTAGTTCATCTTCAGATTCCTTGAGCATTTTTGCTTGAGCGACAAGGCTACTATCTATGTACTTAATGGTACTTATAGCAAATTTATTTTTGCGATAAAGCTCATCGCGTTCTAAGACTTTAGAACTGGTATTTATATAATCTATAAGTCGAGCCTTATTGCGCCCGTCTAAACTTAAACGCAAGATAGATGAACCGTCTGGAGTTTGTCTTACTTGAATTCCTTTATAGGTGTTAACAGTTCCCCAATAATTACCAAAGGAAATCAACCACTCTCCTGTAGCAACTTGTTCTCCTACTTTTTCAATAGTGGCGTGTAGAAAAGGTTCCTCAATTTTAGTTCCGAATTTGTATATTTTTTTCCATTCACCTTGCGGAGTTTCCACAGCCTTGGGCATTTTGCGCCCATAATGAAAACCGCTAGACAAGTTGCTTGGAAAATTAGCACTCAGTTCAAAGCGACCCTGGTCAAGAACCTTCACGCGTATGGGAGTGTTCACGAGTTGTGCTGCTGTCGTGTCTGCATACACAAAAAAGGGTGTCGCTTTATAAGCGTCTGTATTGAACCATGGACCTTCTTTGGTATAATTGATATAAAACTGCAAGTTGTCCACAACACTCTCTGCATGGGTGCGTGACTGAAACTGAACGATGGCTGTAGTGACCTTGTCCGTAGTACCGCCCCAGTTAAAAGTCAGGCTTTGATTGTTTGTAAATAATGGGTTGGAGTTGTCTTTAATGCTTATAAGGGCATCTGCACTGTAGGTAACTTGATTAAACTGATTCTTGTAATAAGCGTACCCAAAACCTATGGCGAGGCATAAAAGAAACAGCCACCACAAGCGCAGGAGCTTTGTAATAAACTGCCTTATGTCAAATATGCCCGATAAGGAAGCGCCTTCTTTTTCTTCTTCCATCCTAATTATTCAAATTTGTAACAAACAGAATGGTCGTTACCAGTGTGGTGAAAATAGAGATTATCGTGGTAAACGAGGCAAGTCCCGTCGTTCCTGTTCCTAACGCTTTTTGTGGCAATGGGTCTACGACTATCATATCGTTAGGTTGTATCATATAATAAGGCGAGTAAACCACATCTAGTGAAGTAAGGTCTAGTTGGTGAACGCGCACACCGTCTGGATATTGTCGTACAATTTTTACCTTGGTCAAATCACCGGTAATAGGAACACCACCACCGTCGGCCATCGCTTCTATAATACTTACTTGATCCCTAAATATGGTCTTTTGACCTGTACCACTTACTTCTCCTACCATGGTGTATCGCAGCCCACCCAGTTTTACCGTTACAAAAAGATTAGACGCTTCCCTCAAATAATCAGAGAGTAATCGTGCTTCTATTCGTTCCCGCACTTCTTCTACAGTAGACCCTAAAACATTCATGTTCCCTAAGATAGGTATGCGTATCTCACCACGTGAATCAACCG
>JANQTO010000341.1:1180-3041 GCA_030731685.1 Nonlabens sp. | reverse complement strand
AGCATATGAACATACCTATGCCGAGCGCTGTTGCAACTTGGTTAGGACCATAACCTCCTGAAGTGGCAAAGTTAGATGCCGTGTCTGTAACTACGTCTCTAATATCGGGTGTTACCACAAATAGATACGTAGTTATCATTACAATGGGACCTACTGCGAATTTTAAAATCTCATCAAGACGCTCCATAGTTATTGTAGTTCGATAACAATAAATTGCCGAAATACCCAACGCTACAGGACCACTCAAATTAAATGCAACAGACTTGCGTAAACTCTCACCAAGCGGAATGTTTTGAGCGGCAATAACGATGCTAGGAACTAAAAGCAATAAGAAAAAAGCATACGGCACCGATTTTAATGAAAATCCTTTAATAAAAATTCCCAGCATAGAAAATATAATGATGAGATATTTCATCATTTCAAAAAATGGCAACGCACTGTTCATACGTAAAAAAACCTCTAGACAGCATAAATAAGTCCCTGCAAGTAATACCTCACGATTTCGGTCTTGGTTTAGAAAAACCCGTAGCAACAAATAAACTAAAATCGCGTAAAAGAAAACCTTAACAAGCAACGGCAGCGCAATCATGAAAATAGTAAGCACCACATGACCGCCTATTAAAATGGGGTACGGTAACTTCTCAAATCGAATCATGAAATATGTTTGTAAAACGCCACAAGTTGCGTTATGTAAGCCTGTGCCCCAAAGGTAGTAGAAACATGTCTTTGAAAGCGAATACCTCGTAGTTTTGACTCTTCTAGATTAGTTAAAACGTTCATAAGCCCTTGAAATAAGGCGTTTACATCTCCCGCAGGAACAAGGCACCCATAATCTTGCACAACCTCTTTACAGGCCCCTACATCAGTCACAACCACAGGTAATGCTGCCAAACCGTACTCGAGCAATGCGACTGGTAACCCTTCAGACTTAGAACTTAATACACCTAGACTAACATCTTTTAAAATAGCGGTTACGTCAAGCCTAGTACCTAAAAATTTAATATGACTAGATAGATTATGTGCTGCTACCCAACCGTGTAGTTCTTGCGAGTAACGGTCTTCAAAATCTTGTCCTACAAGTAATAAAGTCCATTCTGGATAAGACGTTAATAATTTTTCAAAAGCTTTGAATAAGGTTATATGGTCTTTTTGTTCTCGTAAATTAGCTAGATGAATCACGCGCTTGCCAGCTATTCCCGGAAGTGCTGTTATAAGTCCTTCTTGTTCATTACCTGAGTGACTAACGAAATTTCTAAAATAGCGAACTTCATGAACATGCAGGTTGTCTTCTGACAGAGTTTAAGTGTTTCGTTCACTGAAATGACACCGTTAAAAATCCTAGAAGTTGAAGCAAGTAGATGTCTAGGTCTTAATTGCAGCTGCTCAGCGTTGCCATAATGATCATGCCACACGAGTTTTATGCCAGGACGCAATAATTTAACTAAGACAGCCGTAAAAAACGAACTACTATGAGCATGGATAATCGTGATACCGTGTTTTTTCACAAACGCTCTGATACGTAAAACAGCACTTAAACCTAATTTGCCTTTTTTATCCGCAAATAGATAATGAACATGAGCCTGAATGGTTTGTTTTAAAAGTCCTTCTTTTCTGGTAGCACATAAAAAAGAATCGTGACCAGTCGCTGCAAGTTCGTTTGCTAGTTGCACAGCCATACGCTCCGCTCCGCCAGCCTCCAGACTGTCTATGAGTTGTAGGATTTTCATGATTTCAACAACTTGACTATTTCAGCTTCAAATCGTTCAAGGGTATATTCTTGAGCCCAATTTTGAGATTTTTGAGACAGCGATTCTGTTATGCTTTCGTTTGTAACTAAATAATGTATTGCATCAACAGTCTG
>JANQTO010000341.1:0-1170 GCA_030731685.1 Nonlabens sp. | reverse complement strand
ACGCAACTTACAGGTGTTGCAATGGGAATACAGCCATGCCACATAGCCTCTGCAACGACTTTGGGCCAACCTTCACTTTGCGAGGCAAGTAGCAAGAAATGGCAGTTTTCGTATGCCTTTTTCACCACGGCTGCTGGCTGGTTACCATGGAAAGTGAATTCCGTTTTCTGAAACTCTGAACTCATAATTTTCAATGCCTCCATCATCGGTCCGTCACCATAAAAATGGGCATGTGCCGCTACTCCTCGATTATTTAAGGCTAGGACTAGCTCGACGAGTAATTGCGGATTCTTATTTCGCGAAAGTGTTCCTACAAACATGAGTTGTAGCGGTTGGGTGGATGTTTTTGTGAAATTTCCTTTATCGGCTTCACTGTACGTAGCTGTGAAAAATGGTTTTATATTTTTACTTTGGTGAGGCCAATCACCATAAACCATGACCGTTGTGTTTTTACTTAATCGAGTGTTTGAAAACAACCACTTTTGCAATCTATACGATAGTGGTTGTGTCGCAGTAGGACTAAAATTACCTGCATATTTTACGGTTTTACGCTTTCGCGAAAGCGTCATAGCCACAAACCCCGCGAGTAAGGTCAAATTCCCTGGAGCGCGCATGTGAATATGGTCTGCACGACGCATGGCATTAAAAAGTATAATTATTTGAACTGGTATTGCGCAAACCGACGAAAATATACTGACAAAACGATTAAATTCTAGCCTGCGTACAGATATAATAGTTGTTTGTTGTTGCTTAAAAGGTTTTGTAAGTAGTGGTTTATCATAGTCTGTAGGACATAAAAATGTGGTCGCTGTAGCGTGTTGTATCCATAAGTCCATTTCGGTCACATAAGGAGCATAAGCTTCTTTTAAACCGTTTTTTAAAATGATGGGTGCGTCGCTTATAACCAGTAGTTTCATAAAATATAGCTCGCTGAATCGTTGTCACTCACTTTTAAAGCAGGAACTCCAACAACCGTTGTACCTTCGGCTACATCGTTTATTACTAGACTATTTGCACCTATAACCGCACGATTACCTACGATTATTTTTCCAGCAATTGTTGCGTTTGCTCCTATGTAAACGTTATTACCTATAACCGGTACACCGCGATGCTCACCACGACCGCTTACGCCTATGGTTACCCCTTGCGATATGTTGCAATGAGAACCTA
>JANQTO010000340.1 GCA_030731685.1 Nonlabens sp. | reverse complement strand
GGTCGTGCAAATTAAAACAATAGTGCGGTTTAAAATCTTCAAATACCTTTCTTAGTACACGGCTTTCGGGCTGAGTTAAGCCAATTGCATCTCTATTCAGATCTATATTATTTGCATTAAATCGCGTCCAGGCATCTAAACCATCAGGATTCAAAACAGGAATAATATACAATGTAATATTCTTTAGATGAGCGCTCAAATCTCCCATCTTCAAGAACGCTAACAGCGCTCTCGTAGTTGTTGTTTCATTGCCATGCATGTTAGACCAAGCCAACACTTTATGACTGCCAGCACCGAGCTTAATACCATAAATTGTCGCTCCGTTAACAGACTGACCAAGCTCTAACAAGGTCACTTCAACATTTGAAATATGGTCAACACACTTTTTAAGGGCATCCACAAAAGCAGCATAGGGAAAGTATCTAGGTAGCATTTTACGATTTAAACGTTGCACAAATATAAGGTTTGAACAACAGACAAATGTGTCTAGAAGTATCCATATGAGATGCATCAAAGCCATCGTATAGCCCTTTATTAACGTCTTTGAACGAACCTAGTTTAAAAAATCATAAAAACAACAACTTTAAAATAAACATACTCACACTTGTAAACCAGACATATACAATACATCATGTGAATAATAAGTTCAGAACTTAGGATAAGCCTTATTACATGATTTAGGTAGTTAATATTAACCATTAACTTTATTGGAATCAGCCATAAGTAAATCAACAATAGATATCAACATATTGAAAAACAGAAAATTACAAGTCCAAATATAAAGAAGTCATTTCAAAGGAACCGTGTTTTGATAATTTAACTGTTTAACATTGTAAACCAACTTTCATCACTTGTTTACAATTGTAATAATATGTTTACGTATGTAAACAGTCAGTACCGCACTAGGTGGGTTAAGTCTCGTTATACACTGTATATCTGTTGACAGTAGCTTTAAATAGTGATAGATTGCCCGCGCTACAGTCATCACAATGAAATCGACAAACCACCTCAGTTTAATGTTACAATTTCACATTACATTGTTTAACTTTGTCAACAAAATTAAAATATCCCGTTATGGAATTTGCAGACAGGCTAAACCAACTACTAAACCATTATGAACTGAGCGCATCTACTTTTGCTGACCGTGTTGAGGTCAATCGCAGTTCTATCTCGCACTTACTTTCTGGACGAAACAAACCTTCACTAGAATTTGTGATGAACGTTTTGAAACAATTTCCAGAGGTTACATTAACCTGGTTGGTAGATGGTGAAGGAACTTTTCCTGCAACTAAAAATGCACTAAGCACTTCACCACCACTCAAACAAAAAGACATTGAGCCAGTTAAAAGGGAAATTGAAAAGCCTGTCAAAAAAGAAGTTCCAGTACAAGCTCCTAGCCTCTTTGAAGAAGTTGAAAAACCTGTTTCTCAAAAAAAGCGCACTGACTTACAAGGGAAAAATATAACAAGAGTAATTTTGTTCTACGATGACGGAACTTTCAGTTCGCACCTGTCAGATGTTCCTTAATCCTATGGTATCTTTGTATTCAAATTACCGCGCTATGAGAATTTTTATACTTCTATTATTTGTTACCTTACTATCATCTTGCTACAGCGACAATACAAATTGCAAGGACTTCAAAACTGGTAAATTTGTATGGGAGCAAGAATCTGGCGGCAAACTTTTACGCACCACTTTTGAACGCAACGATAGTTTGCAAATAGAGACTTTTGAAAATAAGATAGACAGTGCACGCGTAGAATGGATTAATGAATGTGAGTGGAGACTCATTCCCATCAACCCAAAGAAGAATGCCGACAGTCGTGCTTATTTATTCAAAATAATGAATACTACAAAAGATTCTTATACTTTTGAGTTTATGCAATCTGGTCGTGACCAAGTGTATCGAGGTACCGCTCAGAAAATAAACTAACCGCCATGTTCGAAATTTTTTACAGCCTTGATGCCTGGGTAGCACTTCTTGCTCTTACCTTTTTAGAAATTATCCTAGGAATAGATAATATCATTTTTATTTCACTAGCCGCAGACAAGCTACCCGAACCAGAACGTAAAAAGGCTACAAACATAGGACTAGCGCTCGCAATGCTACTGCGCATTATTTTGTTGTTTGGAATAAGTGTTCTAATCTCTTTACAAAGCAGCTGGTATGTTTTTGATTGGGGCTGGGCAAAAGGCGCCATTACAGGTCAGTCTGTCATATTGCTCGCCGGTGGATTATTCCTACTATATAAAGCCACACAGGAAATCTACGAAAAGGTAGAAGATATAGGACACGACCATCGTGAAGTGAAACGCAAGCAAACCTCATCCTTAGCTAAGGTTATTATAGAAATAACCATGATTAACATTGTCTTCTCCTTTGACAGTATTTTAACCGCTGTAGGAATGACAAACGGGCTTACCAGTGACCCAGACGGCGCCTTGTTACTTATGATAATCGCTGTAGTGATATCTTTAGGTATTATGTTATTGTTTGCGCACCCAGTTGGTAAATTTGTAAACACGCATCCGTCAGTACAAGTGCTCGGTCTCGCATTTCTTTTATTAATAGGTTTTATGCTCATCGCAGAAGGTGCTCATATGGCAAACTTAGTTATTTTTAAACAAGAGAGCGGCGTGATTCCAAAAGGCTATCTATACTTTGCCATATTCTTCTCCATGTTTGTAGAATTCTTGAATTTTAAGTTGCGTAGTAAAAAGGTTCGTTACAAAAAGACTACCGACCTTTTAGACGGCGATAAAATAGTTTAAGTCATGATTTTGTTAAAAGACAAAGAGCGGTAATTTTTAAATGTACCGCTCTTTGTCGTTATTACGCTTTCGCGAAAGCGTACATCAAAAAAGGCTTGCCTGCCCAGTATCATCCATTTCTGGGTCTTCACCATTATCTTCTATAACTTTAGGTTCAGTGACTCTGTTATCTTTAGCTTCATTCGTCACGGAATTCTCAGGTTCTACTGCTTTTTCAGGTTCTTCATATAGCATGGGTTCCAATAGATTAATTTGCTTAATCTTACTTTTGGTAAGCATGTTGCCCTGTG
>JANQTO010000339.1 GCA_030731685.1 Nonlabens sp. | reverse complement strand
ATGTAGATATTATCATGAGCGACTTACAAAATCCGCAAGGGTATTTGTCAGATGCCTATAAAGCAAAAGCGATTACCTACCTGCGTATAGGTGCAGGGTCGGGTAGTGGTAGAGGCGCATTTATTTCAAAAACTACCAGTGATAAAGCATTAAATGCAAAAGCATCTATGCCACACCCAGCGTTTGCGAGTAAAACAGGAAAATCTGGAGATATCAATCACATCGCTATTGTAAAAAAAGGACAGCGTTTAAAAATGTATATCAATAGTGATAAGGTTATTGATATGATACAAGCCTTTGACCCAAACGCATCTTACCGCAGTTTGCGATTTGCAAGCGAGATTACCCCTGCAAACCAACACTTTTATATAAGCAATATCAAGTATGCAACGGCGGTTGACATACCTACAAGCTTATTTGAAAATGGCAGTTACCAGGCCCATGGCATTACGTTTAAAACAAATGCTGCGAGCATAGAACCTTATTCTTATGCAACTATAAAAGAACTCGCTACTGAAATGCAAAACAGTTCAAAAAACTACAGCATCATAGGCCACACAGACCATGTAGGTACCAAAACTGAAAATCTAACGCTTTCCCAGCAACGTGCAAATACCGTTAAGGAAGTGCTCGTGAGTGAATTCAATATCAACCCCAGCAGACTTTCTACAACTGGTGTAGGCGCATCGCAACCTTTAAGCAGTGGCACTGATGCCAGTGCCATGGCGCAAAACAGGCGTGTAGAAATTAAAGAGATTTTTTAAAACTTAAACACGTACATAAACCATAAGAACACATAAACCTCAAATGAAAAAAATCATCACACTCATAACCTGTTGCATGGCACTATGTGCGCTAGCAACTAATCCAGTAATAGCTGCAAAACTAGAAAATGGCGTTTATACATCAGACCATGGCGATATTCACGTACTCAATGCAAAAAGCGGTAGTAAAACCGTGGGACTGTATAAAGGAGTAGGACATATTTTATTAAGTTCCATAAATATAGCGGGACGTGGCACCACCTATACAGGAAGCTTCTCAAATGCAAAAGACACAGGACTGGTAGCATTTACTGCTGCAAACTCAAAAAGCTGGAAAGGCAACTGGCGCTGGCAAAAAACACCAGCCACAAAATGGGACGGCTCCTGGAATGGAGACTGGCTCAATAACAATAAAATAAAACAACTCGTTTTATGGAATACGTTTTATACCGATCTGGGCGAGATGCAATTAATTCACAATCCCGAGGGTAAAACAGCAGGTTTTTTATATGCAGACGGTAAAGAATACTACGTCTATGGGACGCTAACAAACATAACCCCACGACAAGTACAATTCTCAGGTTTCATATCAACAAATCCCGATGCCGTTAAAACAACAGCAAATACTCGCGAAGTACTGCTAGACTGGGACAACGGTCTTTATGGTTCCATAAATATAAATGGACGTTCTAAAACAGATGTACGCGGTGCTTCATCGCAGGCAAATCTTAAAATAGTACTTCAAACTATTAAAAATTATAAAAACCGCGGTGTCATGCACCAGGAACAAAGTGGTAAAATAAAGATGACCTATTCCATTTTTGATAAAAAGGGCAGGCAACAAGGCGGCGATTTGTATGGTCAGAGTAATTGGAAATCTTATAAAGAGAATACAGAATATACGATTAATACAGTTGTAAATCCTACCATGTTATATACCCTAGATGGGGACGGTTATTATGCAAATAATACACTTGATATCCAATTCTCGCACTTTGGACAGGGCGATATTATCAATATTAAAGATAAACTCGTTGCACACACAGTACCCCTAAAACCCATCATGGAATACCTCACCTTTAAACGCAGTGCATCCAGTTTTGCAAATGCTGTAGATGGCCGCAAGACCATTCCAGGCAGCGACCACACCTTTTGGCTTACAGAGTCTAACGGCAAGCGCACCGCTCGTGGCTATGGGTTTATCAAGTACAGCGATAGAGATAAATGGGGCTATTTCTACACCATTGAATTAAACTAAAACAAGATATTATGAAAACGTTTAAAACCATTTATGTAGCACTTTTTGTGTTGCTTAGTTACGCTTTCGCGAAAGCGGAAACGCCACCTACCCAAAACACCATACCAGCAGCAGTAGACTGGACAGGCACGTACAACACCAGTTTTGGAGAAATTATACTCTTGCAAAAAGGCCCTTTTGTGGTAGGAACCTATAAAGATGCGGGAACCATACGCTCCCTAGCAAACGTGGGAAACGACCTTTTTATAGAATTTGACAACAAAGGAAAATTAGGGTATGCAAAATGGACACGCAACGGCACAAATTTTAACGGTACCTGGGGCTGGACAAATAAATTAGAACAAGGCACATGGACCGGCAGCAAGACTAAAGATGCAGTGCAGTATTATATCAAAGGCACGTGGAAAACAAAACTGGGCGAGCTGGACTTTATAGACAGTAAAACCGGTATGATGGCAGCACATTACGGTACAAAAGGCGGCATGGTATGGGGAACAATGAACCATTCTACTAAGATTTTTAATGGCAATTACAGGCATAAGAGTGGTGCGGCTGTAGAGACCTGCTCGTTTATCTTCAAGAACACCACGTTTGAAGGTAAATATAACAACACCGCTTACGGCAGCTGGAATGGCGAGCGCGTCGCTGCATCTACTGTAAATCTTAACAGTTTGGGCACAATAGTAGCTGACTCCAGCGGTAAACTTAAGTTTAAGATAACCTTGAACAGTTATAAGTGTAATGCGGCAGATAATATCAGAAATAGGGAAAAAGGATTTTTGTCTTTAGGTTTTAGAGTTGTTGGTAAAGACGGATTACGCACGTCAATTATAGAAAAATCTCATTACGAGCCATGTGAAGATTATGCATGTTATTTTGTAAAAACTAATGATAGGCATAAATTTAAGGAAGGAGTTGATGTTAAGGTAAATGAATATATAATTCAAGAGTACGACCCTAACAATTATAAAAGTGCGGAAAATACGTTTTATTTTTCTGAGACAGTGTTTTATCAAAAGTTTAGCGAAGAAAGAGTTTTAAA
>JANQTO010000338.1:300-3065 GCA_030731685.1 Nonlabens sp. | reverse complement strand
AGGTAATAGCTTCAAAATGTTCATCCATTGTTCCAAAACCACCAGGCATTACTACAAATCCTTGAGAATATTTTACAAACATTACTTTACGAGCAAAGAAATAGTCAAAGTCTAAACTCTTGTCATTGTCTATATATGGATTGTCATGCTGCTCAAAAGGCAAGGCAATGTTTAACCCTACAGATGTTCCACCAGCAAGGTGCGCACCTTTATTTCCAGCTTCCATAATTCCTGGTCCACCACCGGTAATAACGCCATAACCGCTTTCTACGATTTTAGTAGCAATCTCTGTGGCGAGTTGGTAATACTCATTATCTGGCTTTAATCGCGCACTTCCAAAAATAGAGACACATGGACCTATGCGGCTCATGCGCTCAAAGCCCATTACAAATTCAGATAAAATTTTGAAGGTTGCCCAGCTATCGTTTGTTTTAATGGCGTTCCAGCCTTTTTCGTTTTGTTCTTTTCTCATGTTTTATTTTTTACAAGCAGTACTTGTGGTATCTAATTTATTTTTTTGCCAGTTCCTTTTTCAAAAATCTAGCCGTGTAAGACTCCTTACTCTTAGCAACTTTCTCTGGTGCACCGCTTGCGACTATGGTTCCACCTCCGCGTCCACCCTCGGGACCTACGTCTATAATATAATCGGCTATTTTAATAACGTCCATATTGTGTTCTATGATGAGCACAGTATTTCCTTTATCTACTAATTTATTAAGAACCTGTAATAATACGTTTATATCTTCAAAATGCAAGCCTGTTGTAGGTTCATCGAGAATATAAAAGGTGTTTCCCGTATCTTTTTTAGAAAGTTCGCTGGCGAGTTTAATACGCTGCGCCTCACCACCAGATAGGGTAGTGGACTGTTGGCCCAGGGTAATGTAACCCAAGCCTACGTCTTCTATGGTCTGTAGCTTGCGGTATATTTTAGGAATGGATTTAAAGAACTCTGTCGCTTCGCTTATAGTCATGTTCAGTACATCACTAATGGATTTGCCTTTATAGCGTATTTCTAGCGTTTCTCTATTAAAACGCTTGCCGTTACAGGTTTCACAGGTTACATAAACGTCTGGCAAAAAGTTCATTTCAATAACACGTAAACCGCCGCCTTGACAGGTTTCACAACGACCACCGCTCACATTAAAGCTAAAACGGCCTGGTTTGTAGCCACGTATCAACGCCTCTGGTGTCATAGCAAACAACGTGCGTATTTCTGTAAATGTCCCGGTGTATGTAACTGGATTTGAACGTGGTGTGCGACCTATGGGGCTTTGATTAATATCAATAACCTTATCTACATGTTCTAGTCCTTTAATAGACTTGTAAGGCATGGGTTTTTTAACGGCTCTAAAAAAGTGCGCGTTCATGATACGATAAAGTGTTTCGTTGATAAGCGTTGATTTACCGCTGCCTGAAACACCACTTACCACTATCATTTGGCCTAACGGCAATGTGATATTTACATTCTTGAGGTTGTTTCCTGTGCAACCTTTCAGCGTAATTTTATGACCGTTTCCATCGCGGCGTTTGGCTGGAATTTCTATCTTTTTACGACCGCTTAAGTATGCAGCAGTGAGTGTGTCATGTGTTAAAATCTCTGCCGGCGTACCTTCGCTTATGATTTCGCCTCCATATTTTCCTGCCCGCGGCCCTATATCTATCACATAGTCTGCACGCTCAATCATGTCCTGGTCATGCTCCACAACGATTACAGAATTGCCCGTGTCACGCAGTGATTCCAGCGAGTTAATCAGTTTTTCATTATCTCGCTGGTGTAGTCCTATACTAGGTTCATCCAAAATATAAAGCACGCCCACGAGTTGTGAACCTATTTGCGTAGCGAGTCTGATGCGTTGTGCTTCGCCACCAGAAAGGGTTTTGGCACTACGGTTTAGGTTTAAATAATCCAGTCCTACATCTAGCAGAAACTGTAATCGCACACGTATTTCTTTAAGGAGCTCAGTGGCTATTTGTTTTTGCTTTCGCGAAAGCGAACTATCCAAACCATCAAACCAAGCGACAAGCTCTGCGATGTCCATCGTAGCAAGTTGGGCGATGTTTTGCTCGTTTACTCTGAAATAGAGCGATTCCTTGCGCAGTCGAGCGCCATCACAGGTAGGACAAGTCACTTCGTCCATAAATTCTTTTGCCCAGCGTTGCAGGCTAGCGCTCTCATTATTATTGTAGGTACTTTCTATAAAAGTAGCGATGCCCTCAAAATCGATTTTAAAATTGCGCTTAACGCCCAGTGTTTTAGAGTCTACTTCAAGCGAGCCGTTGCCACCGTAGAGAATTACTTGCAGCGCCTCTGAAGGAATGGATTCTATGGGGTCTGTAAGCTTAAAGTCATATTTCTGTGCGATGAGGTCCAGTTGCTTTGAAATCCAGTTCTTTTTATTGTCAGGATAGGGTGCGAGGCCGCCTTTTTTAATGCTCAGGCTGGCGTCGGGAATTATTTTTTGCTCGTTTACTTTGTGCTGCGTGCCTATACCGTTGCAGTCTGGACAAGCACCTTTAGGCGAGTTAAACGAGAAATTATTAGGCTCTGGTTCTGGGTACGAAATTCCAGTTTCTGGACACATGAGCGTGCGCGAGAAGTAGCGCCCTTCTTTATCGCCAGCTTTTACAATCATGAGAATATCGTTCCCGTGGTACATGGCTACACGTATGCTTTCGTCCAGGCGTTTTATGTCTGCCTCTTCACTCGCTACAGCTATGCGGTCTATGACAATTTCTATATCGTGATTAACATAACGGTCCAGTTT
>JANQTO010000338.1:0-290 GCA_030731685.1 Nonlabens sp. | reverse complement strand
GAGAGGCCGTCTATTTTATCAACATCTGGTCGCTCTAGACCGCCTAAAAACTGACGTGCGTAAGCGCTGAATGTTTCTATATAGCGACGTTGCCCTTCGGCATAAATAGTATCAAATGCGAGCGACGATTTCCCAGAGCCAGAAAGTCCTGTAATAACGACCAGCTTTTCTCTAGGAATATTAACGTCTATGTTTTTAAGATTGTGAACGCGAGCGCCCTGAACCTCTATGTAATTATCGGTAAACTCTTGTTTTTTTGCCATAGTTTTTGCAGTGGCGCGAAGTTACCT
>JANQTO010000337.1 GCA_030731685.1 Nonlabens sp. | reverse complement strand
TCTAGTTTCAAGGGTGTGTTTTTGAGAGTTCAAAGGTAGGTATTTTTGAGGGTTTATAAAATGCACTACGATAGTTATGCCTCTTAAATTATCCAAGACGCATGTGGTTAAATAGAGGCGCTATTTACCTCCATATATTAGACCGCGTCACCTTGTTTTGAAGAATAGCAGTGACTGCACTTAACCTAGATTGTATGAGTATTTTCCTGCCTTGAATGCTTCTTGTAAATATGAGTTCACAACCTCCTACATGCTCCTTCCATCTTTCTAAAAAGTATCTTGCTAGTGTTTTGTTCTTAGCGATGGAGTCGGGAATTGAGTAATAGTCTGTTTGAAGATTTACACCAAAAATGCCCTGTTTGGATTTGAGAATATACCTGGGCGTCTCTATAGGTGAGAGCATAACCTGCATAGCATCGAGAAAAACCGACTTTTCATAATTTGTGCACGCTGTTAGGTGACAAGAAATAGTTCCATCAGCATCTGTCACCGTATTGATTTTAATATGGTCAACGTTTGTTTGAATTACCTGAGCTCGTATTAGGGATTTCACCATCACTAAAGCGATGTTATGAAAATTGCGCTGTAAATGTTTAAATTTTAAATATGTATGTGTGTATTTAATGGTAAGCCCTGAAAAAAATAAAAGCCCCATTCCACCAAATAACATAACAAATCCTTGAATTTGCATCAAGGTTGAAAATCCAAAACCACGTTGAATTACGGTAATAAAAACATCCGACAGAAAAGTTGTAAACCCTAAACTTATTGCTGCAAATGCACTAGATACCGACTTTTTCAAATTAGAGGTCATCACTGCTGAATAGCTTGAGTCGTTTGCAAACGGCATATGAATTTCTTCTACTAAGGCAACGCCTTGTTTTAAGCTACTTGTCCACTTCTTGCTTAAATTCTCTCTGGAAGAAGCGTTATCGAGCGACACCCTATTATAACCAGCTACCTGTTCTGACTGTGTAATAATCTCCGGTAATTGCATTCTTGAGATACCGTTCTCTATTTGCTTATTTCGGGCACAAGAAATACCCACAAAGCTTTTGAATCTTCTTCGTAAAAGATTTACGTCCTCACCGCCATCCTTGCAGCTTAAGTCAACGCAGGCAAGGTGCCATATCGCACTTGCTTTACCCTTATTTCCCTGTTGGACCCTAATGGCGCGGCCACGCATTTGGTTTGACTGCACAAAAGAACCCACAAAACTAGCTAGAATGAGCGTATTTACTGCCGGTGAGTCCCAGCCTTCACCTAGCAGGGCTTTAGTTCCGGTAAGTATATGAATGTGACCTTCCTCAAAGAGTGCCGTAACTAAATGAACCATCAGCTGTCTCGAGGTTCCATTAACGGTTACGTGAATATAGTCAGCGTCATAAGAAAGCGGTTGACCGTTCAACTCCAGCTGCGTGCTTTCAGTGAAACGTTCTTGTAAGATTTTGAATACAGGCACTGGAACGATGACAACTGTTCCAGTCAACACGCCCAGCTTGTCGTTTGTATTATAACTACTTAGTTTTTCAAAAATAGAAATCACACCAAATTTAGTTAAGCGCACGTCATTAGTTCCTGAATTAACTAGATACTCCTTTCTAATATAATCTGTTAGGATGACCATCCTGAGCGCACTTCCTAATTGCGCATTTTCAAAACGGGCTATTTCAAGAATACTGTCCAGCTTGCCTATACTTGCATTGAGCGTGCTGGCAACCGCAACATGATGATTAAAATTAATGGTGCTGTGCTCTAAAACCCCATTACGCCTCAATGTGTGAAGCATTAGTTTCTGGTGCTCGTCTAGCATTGTTTCCTTTTTACTTTCAAAAAGATAAAACTGCAATAGCACTGTCAACCAGCCTCTATCCAGTAAAGGAATAGTTACGTTTTTATCTCCTAAAATATCAAGGTGCTCGTCTGTTATCCGCACGTGGTTTGCGTGTAAGTAGATTAGAAAAGACGCATACACATCTATATTTGCATATATCCAATCTGTATGTTCCTGCGCGGTAATAATTGCTTTGTGACTTTTAACATAAGCAAGCAGCATTACATCATTCTTTAAGTCTGTAAACAGCGCTTCTAGAGCCTTATTTAGCTTCTCAAGATTTGCTTGTTCTACTTCGGTAGGAAGCGATAAATACACATAATCCTGATGTGGGCATAAATCTCCAGCGGCAACAAGTTCCGGAACCGAAATCTCTATGTCGACAGCACCACTCAACGCTGTGTAGCGTGCCCATTCTTGTGCTGAAACATCATAAGGAGGCGTAGCAGTAAGACCTACGATAGTAGGGTCTAACTTGCTCTTAATTGTATTTAAAGTACGCCACCACTCATTACGTAGATGGTGCATCTCGTCTACTACGATTGTTTGTACATTTTGAGCAGAGAGAAGCGAGGCTATTTCGTTTAATTTACTCGTTGATGCTTTCTTTTCATGGATTGGAATTTCGGCTTCATCTTCATCTTCATTGATTTCACTGGTATCAATGCCGAAATTAGTACTACAAGCCGCATGCAACCCTTGATAAGTAATAACCGTTAAAAAAGCCGGTTTACGAACATCCGTAGAAATCCAAGTTGGCGTTTCTACAGTGTTTAAGAATAGTGTACAAAATCTGTCTATCCATTGGTTTCTAATCGTAAGAGTAGGTGCTAGTATTAATGTAGGTTTGTTTAATCGCAACGCAGCCTCAAGGCCCAATATAGTTTTTCCAGAGCCCGGTGGTGCAATAACATGCAAATTTCCATCTCTCAAATAGTGTGGCATCGCATCGAGAACACGTTGCTGATAGGCGCGCCATGGAAATATAAAAGCTGCATTGCTAGGAAATTGATTCATTTGCGATGTCGTAAATTTTTTTTAAATATAGGCACTACAAACCTTCCTATCAGTCCACAAATAAAATTTATTATAGTAGTCAAAAAACTAAATAAATTCACTTCAATTGAAGACAACAAAAAAACCGCTCATTGCCGAACACTTTGGCTCCTCTTCTTGGGCTTACCGCGACGAGCGCGGCACAGGCTTCTCGTCAAAAATATCGGACAAAAAAAAGACTCCGTATTGC
>JANQTO010000336.1 GCA_030731685.1 Nonlabens sp. | reverse complement strand
GTCAAGTACCTTTTCTAGGAACGTAAAAGTCTCTTCATTAGGACAAAAAATATCATCAAAAACACCCCAAGTTGTTGCCACACTGACGGGTTTGTTAGAACAGCCTAATTCCGGATAAGCGGCAATGGCAGCGGTAGCATGGCCTGGCATTTCTATTTCTGGAATAACAGTAACGTGTCTTGCAGCAGCATAAGCCACAATTTCTTTCACTTCTTCTTGCGAATAATAACCGCCATAAGGAATACAATCATATTCTTTAGGCTCATCATTAAAGTGCCCTATGAGCGTTTGCTCTCTAAAAGCAGCAATATTTTGCAGTTCTGGGAACGCCTTAATTTCTATACGCCAGCCTTGGTCGTCCGTTAAATGCCAGTGAAAACTGTTCATTTTTAACATGGCGAGGTTATCTATATATTTCTTGATAAAAGAAACGGGAAACGTATGCCTGCTCACGTCCAGGTGCATACCACGATAGGCAAACCTTGGCGCGTCGGTAATCTTTATGGCCTGTATGTTTGCATAAGTAGTAATTAAATTTGGGTTTTCAAAATGCTCGTCGAGCAGTTGGCGCAGCGTTTGAACGGCATAGAAAGCACCACGGTCATCGCTGGCTTTTATGTAAATGCCTCGGGCAGTTACTTCTAGCGTATAACCTTCAGGATTTGTAATGGTTTCATCGTACACAAACTTGATGAAGTTATTTTTACTCTTGCGCGAGCTCAACCGTATACGGCTTCCCTGGCTCAGATAAGATTCTAGGAAGCTAGCGGCTATTTCAAAACGGTCATCATAATTTAGGTAGGTAGCATTAGAAAGCCTGAAAAACCCTGGAGTTACTTCCTGAGAAATGGGTACGGGAATAATTGCTGGAACTTCCAGTATCTCTACTGGTTTTTTACAGCTGGTAATGGCGGTCAGTAATAGGATTAATGCTAGGAAAGTATAACGCATTTTGGGAAAATAGGGATTGTTTAAAACCGACGGAAAAGATACCATAAATATGAGGAACATGAAACCTTTCAAATATGTAAATTGGTTCAAATATTTTACCTTGCAGGCTAGGGTCGCATAGGCTTTAAAATGAACCGCATAGCATCATCATGGACGTACAAAAACAAATCAAAGCATTAAGGGAAGAGCTCACACTGCACAATGAGCAATACTACATGCTCGATAACCCAACAATAACCGACTTTGAATTTGACAAAAAACTGGAACAGCTCAAGGCTCTAGAGCTTGCCCATCCAGAGTTTGATGATGAGAATAGCCCGAGCCGTCGTGTAGGTGGAACGGTAACAAAAAACTTTGAAACCGTAGCTCACGAATATCGTATGTACTCGCTCGACAATTCTTATTCGCGAGAAGATTTGATGGAATGGGAGCAGCGCATTGGTAAAATAGTAGAGGGCGACGTGCACTATACCTGTGAGTTAAAATATGATGGTGCCAGCATAAGTTTGCGTTATGAAAATGGCGCTTTCGCGAAAGCGGTAACCCGAGGAGATGGCTCACAAGGCGACGATGTGACCGCAAACGTACGCACCATCAAGTCCGTGCCGCTCACCTTAAAAGGCGATTCATTTCCAGCAAAATTTGAAATACGCGGCGAGATTGTATTGCCTTGGGACGGTTTTCATGCCATGAACAGAGAACGCGAGGAGCAAGGGCTGGAGTTGTACCGCAATCCTAGGAATACAGCCAGTGGCAGCCTGAAATTACAGGACAGTGCTGAGGTTGCAAAACGTCCATTAGATTGCTTGTTATACCAACTTGCGGGAACTGATTTACCTGTAACATCACAATATGACGGCCTTGTACAAGCACGTAACTGGGGTTTTAAAGTTCCTAATGAATCAAAGTTGGTCACAAGCATCGATGAGGTGCTTGCGTTTATAGATTACTGGGATGTTGCACGTAAGGATTTGCCGTATGAAACAGACGGCGTGGTTATCAAAGTAAACAGCCTGCAACAGCAAGAAGAACTTGGTTTCACCGCAAAAGCACCACGATGGGCCATGGCTTACAAGTTTGCTGCAGAGCAGGTATCCACAAAATTACTTGAAATCACTTATCAGGTAGGACGTACCGGCGCAGTTACGCCAGTAGCAAACCTAGAGCCTGTAGAAATATCGGGAACCACCGTAAAACGAGCCAGCTTGCATAACGCTGACCAAATCGCAAAATTAGATGTGCGCATAGGTGACGAGGTTTTTGTAGAAAAAGGTGGTGAAATTATCCCTAAAATTATCGCAGTTGATTTATCTAAACGTCCTGAAAATGCCGCAGAGACAGTTTATGCAACACACTGTCCGGAATGCCACACGGCATTGATTAGGAACGAGGGCGATGCAAAACATTACTGTCCTAACGAACAAGGATGTGCACCACAGGTAAAAGGCAGGATTGAGCATTTCATATCGCGCAAGGCGATGGATATAGACGGTATAGGCGCAGAAACAGTAGGGCAGCTAGTGGATGCAGGCATGATAAATAACTATGCCGATTTGTACGATTTAACCATTGAGCAAGTGCTGCCGTTAGACCGCATGGCACAAAAAAGTGCCGAGAATATGGTGAATGGAATAGCAGCGAGCAAGAGCGTGCCTTTTGAGCGCGTACTTTTTGGTCTTGGGATACGATATGTAGGAGAAACGGTAGGAAAAAAACTTGCTAAACATTATAAAAACATAGATGCGCTACTTGCCTTGCCGCAAGTTCCAGAAGACGCTACGGACGACCTATTTAGTGAATCGCAAACTCCGGAATTATTAAAATTGGCAGAACTCAGTGCCGTTCCCGAAATAGGAGCAGTCATTGCGGCCTCTGTACTAGAATTTATCACCACGCCATACAGTTTGCACCTTATCGAACGGTTGAGGCAACACGGTTTACAGTTTGCCTTAAGCGAGGAGCAACTCGCCGGTCAGACAGATATGTTGGTCGGTATAACCTTTGTGATTTCAGGTGTTTTTGAAATGTCTCGTGACGACCTTAAAAAGCTCATTGAAGACAACGGCGGCAAGGTAAGCAGTTCCATAAGTGCAAAAACCAGCTACCTCATACGCGGTGAAAACATGGGGCCAAGTAAACT
>JANQTO010000335.1:2026-3106 GCA_030731685.1 Nonlabens sp. | reverse complement strand
GCACAAAGAACCTACATGATTTATGTCGAGTTTGTTTCCTATCTCATTGTTAATATGCATTAAACTTACCAGTGTTTTTTTGCTGCTATCTTTTAATAAAGTTTCGAGATGCCCATAAGAAGGCGTTCCACATTCCTGTAAATCGAGGTACACAACTTCAGTTCCATATTTTTCATGGCAATAATCTACAATATAAATGACTGCATGGTGTTCAATTTTGGTAGTGATAATGCGCTCCACGTTTAAGTCTCTTACGCAACTGTGAATCGCGAGATTGTCAGCCTCTGTTCCACCTGATGTAAAAATAATTTCGGCTGCGGTTACGTTGAGCTGTGCTGCAATATTTTTGCGTGCTGTTTCAATGAGTGATTTTGCACTACGACCGTAACTATGTGTAGAACTAGGATTTCCATAAGAACCGTTCATTACTTCTACCATACGTTCAATAACTTCGGGACGCATTTGTGTAGTTGCTGCACTATCTAGGTAAACTTCTTTCATATCGCAAATTTATGATAAATGAACGTAACAGATTATGCGATGCGACAAGTTGATGTGCTATTTTTGTGATTATGAAAAAAATACTTTTTATACTAGTTGCTGTAATCGTCGCAGGTTGTGATGACGGTGACATAATTTTTGAAGACCTATCATTTACAAATGTAGCGGTTGCAGCCTGTGAACCAGTTGAAGGTGCTGCTAGCAACTCCTACGTGTTTTACAAACTGGACCGCACAAATAATGAAAGTATTTCCCTAGAACTCACCGTTCCTGATGATTTAATCAATACAAACGGTATTTATGGCTCCTATACGCTCAACGCTACAAATAAGATAGAATATCGCAAGTTTAATGGACAACCACCTATGGACTATTACTGCAATAGTGTGCCAGTAACAACGCCAGGAGTTACAGAACTATATTCCTCTAGAAACGGCGGCTTAGTGACTATTGAAACAACATCAGAAACCGAAGACGATAATGATGGTATACCAGCAGACGTTGAAGGATTTATTCTAGACACAGACATGGACGGAATTCCAAACTATCTCGACAGCGATGACGATGGTGACAATATCC
>JANQTO010000335.1:0-2016 GCA_030731685.1 Nonlabens sp. | reverse complement strand
AAATGACTGCAAGCCCAGTAATCACTCAATTTAGACCACACACCGTTCAGCGTAGTGCTCGCGTTACAATTTTAATAACGGGTTTAACACTAACAGCGACAGACAAAGAAATTGTATTGGACACCTACGAGTTTGGGTCTTACATAAGTCCTGTAACACAGGTTACATTCACCCCTAACTTTGTTCCCTAGGATTCTGGAAAATATAAACCTCGGTAGCACCTTTACCGTACTTCTGGAAATCTGCATCGTAGAAGGTGATTTCTGGGTATCTGGAGAATAAATATTCCAGCTCTGTACGTAACACTCCAGCGCCTACGCCGTGTATGAAAACCAATTTAGGAATACGTTCCCGTTTTGCCCATTCTATCTTGTGCCTTGCAGTGTCCAGTTGCGTGTTGAGCATGTCATAAGCATCCATACCGCGTTCACTTTTTACCAATTGATGAATGTGAAGGTCCACTTCTACAGCAGGAATTTGCGCGGCCTTTTTACGCGATAGTACGCGCACTTTTCCTTGAACAGACTTCGGCTCTTCTTTTATAATTACCTTATCTACTTTCAACTTTTGATCGAGTACGACCTCGTGACTTAAGTATTCTAAGGTAAGTCCATCTTCTGTTTGTATGGTTAAGAAGTTCGCTTTCGCGAAAGCGATAACGCCGCGTACATTCTCATCTAGCACGAGCACCTTATCGCCTATTTTGAAACTATTCTTCTTCATCTCGATTATTTTCAATGATTTCAGAGCGATAAATACTTGAACGATATGCACCCAACATCAACATTATAATACCCGGAATTTGAAAGATAAGCAACCAGTCGTCCACAAATATCGTACATAGCAACAGTAACCCTCCTAAAACTATAAGTGCACCGTTTAAAAGATTGCTTTGTGACTTTTTCATCGAAGTTATATGTAGTTGGGCTAATAAAGTGTTTGACGAATTAAATTTAATTAAATCACTGATCAAAAAGCTCAAAAATGGGTTTATTTTGTATGCAAGTTTACGACTATACTATTATGAAAAACTATATTCTCACAATTTTGGCAATTGTTTTTGCATTACCTGTTCTAGGACAAGTGTATGTTAGAAATGGAAGCTTCATCTACTCAAAAGGAACTAATATTTTTGTAAAGGAAGGTATTGACCTAGGCGCTGGTACAAATATTTATTTGCGTAAAGAAGCGCAACTTATTCAGGATGATAACATTCAGAACACGGGTACAGGCGAGCTCTCTGTTTTTCAAGAAGGCGCTGCAAATAACTTTACCTACAACTACTGGAGTGCTCCAGTAAGTCAAACAACGGGATCTGGAAATCAAGGATTCCGCAATTCACAAATAAAGTACCCGACTTTACAGGCTGGTTTTAAAGCAAACAGTTTCACAAATGCAAGTGATTTCGCGGCGTTGAGTACGGAATTAACCACGAGTTTTGCAAATACTACAACGCTGGCTACAAGCATAAGAGATGGCCTAACAGATGTACAAACGGTATCTGGTTCTACAATTACGCAAACGCAACCACTTAGAATTGCAGGTAGATGGTTGTATAAGTACAACAATTTAGTAGCAACAGGAGCTGGCAATGGATATGGAAACTGGCAGGCAATTAACGCTGGTCAAGTTGTAGAGCCAGGCTACGGTTTCTCTATGAAAGGTGTTACCCCATCTGCAGGGCCTAACATAGTTCCACAAAGCATTGGAGGATCAACCGCAACAGGACAACGATACGACTTTAGAGGACGTCCTAATAATGGTACAATTACCTTAAGTGTAATTGCAGACGACTTTGCTCTTGTAGGGAACCCATATCCAAGTGCGCTAGACTTAAAAAGATTTTTAGAAGATAATTCAAACTATGCTCAAGTCCCAAGGTTAGACGGCATGGGAATCCCTGTAATGGACGGTATGGGAAACCCTGTATATGATTACGTCCCTGGGCTTACTGCAACAATAGATGCACAAATACTTTTTTGGGAATCCAAAGCTACTTCTCACCAACTTACAGAT
>JANQTO010000334.1:321-13672 GCA_030731685.1 Nonlabens sp. | reverse complement strand
CCAATGAAGCTACAGTAACAATAGATTACGTACCAGTAGGTATGGATGATGTAAGTAATGGTAATACCACAGGAAGCCCAGTAACTGTAGATGTACTAGTTAATGATACAGATGGAGATTTAGTAGATCCAACAACTGTAGTTATAGTAGGAGCAGACCCAGTAACAGGCGACTTAGTAGTGCCAGGGGAAGGAACATGGAGTGTAGATCCAGTAACAGGAGCAATTACATTCACACCAGAGCCAGGCTTTACATCAGACCCTACACCGATTACATATACAGTAGCCGATGATGAAGGAAACGTAAGTGATCCAATAATGGTAACGGTAACGTTTATATATGAACCATGTAGTTCTAATATAATACCTGATATCTCAAATCCAAATTATGTGATATGGGCAGCAGCAGATTGTGATGGTGATGGTATTAATAATGGTAATGAATTACTTACCGGTACTGATCCATATGATCCATGTGATTATGATGCTTCAGGACAAAATCTTAGTAACGTTTCTTTTGAATGGTTAACTGGAGATTGTGATGGTGATGGAGTTTCAAATGGCACAGAGCTTAGGGATGGTACAAATCCTCAAGACTCATGTGATTACCTAGTAGCTAGTCAAGACTTAACTATAGTAACCGCAGCATGGAATGCTTTAGATTGTGATGGTGATGGTGTTTCTAATGGTCAAGAGATACTAGATAACACAGATCTTAGAGACCCTTGTGATTACAACCAGTTGAATCAAGTAGTGGCTAACGTGACAGTAGCATGGAGCACATTAGATTGTGACGGTGATGGAGTTTCAAATGGTCAGGAATTACTAGATGGCACTTTACCACTAGATCCATGTAGTTTCAATGCAGCAAGCATGTCAGCAATGACAACTGCGGCTTGGAGAGCATTAGATTGTGATGGCGATGGTGTGACTAATGGTCAAGAAATAATTGACGGATCTGATCCACTAGACCCATGTAGCTATAGAGCACGTAGTCAAGACTTGAGTAATGCAACTGCTGCATGGGATGCTCTTGATTGTGACGGTGATGGTGTAAGTAATATAGACGAACTCTTTCCACCTGGTGGAGGAGATCCAACAGACCCTCGCGACCCTTGTAGTTTAAACCTAGAAGACCAAAACTTAACACCTTCACAAGACTGGCTCGATGCAGACTGTGATATGGATAATGTAAGTAATGGTGATGAAGTAGGTAGAGGTGATACTGACGGTGATGGAATTCCAGACGTATTTGATACAGATGATGATGGTGATGGTGTAGATACCATTTGGGAAAATTATGATGGTGATGATGATCCAACTAATCAAGATTCTGATGGTGACGGTATTCCAGACTACTTAGATACAGACGATGACGGTGATGGTATCCCAACAGTAGATGAAGGTCCAAATCCTGATGGAGATGGTAACCCTAATACAGGCGATATTAGCGATATTGACGATGATGGTACACCAGACTATTTAGATATAGATGCTAGAAGAATTAGAGTATTTAATGCGGTTACTGCAGACGGTGATGGACAGAACGATTTCTTTGTAATACAAGGAATAGAGAACTTTGACAATACCGTAAGAATATTTAATCGTTGGGGTGTGGAGGTTTACAACGTAGATCAATATGATAACGCTGCTCGCAGGTTTGAAGGGTTCTCTAATGGTAGAACGACCATTGCACGAGGTGAGAAATTGCCAACTGGAACGTACTTCTATGTTATTGAATACAAAGATGACTTCGGTACTCTTCAGCAATTAGCAGGATACCTATACATTAGATAACCATATTTTTAATTAAGTAGCAACATAGTTAAGCACTTAAGACTTGTAAATTAATGCAGACAAAATGAAGAAAGTAATTAGTTTTTTTATAGTGTTCGCTTTCGCGAAAGCGATGACGGCACAACAAGATCCACAGTACACACAGTACATGTATAATCCAATAGTTATTAACCCTGCATATGCAGGTAACAGAGGCGTTACAAGTATTGTAGGTTTGCACAGAAGTCAATGGGTAGGTTTAGACGGTGCGCCTCGCACACAAACCTTGTCTATTAGTGCACCTATATCTGACAGTAATGTTGGTCTTGGGTTGTCTGTAGTAAATGATGAAATTGGACCAGCAGATGAGACTTATATAGCAGCAGATTTTAGCTATACGATTCCCGTAGGTGACGATGCTAGGATGAGCTTTGGACTTAAAGCTGGTGCCCATTTATTGAATGTAGATTTTACAAGGCTTAATATTTTTAATCCATCTGACCCGAGGTTGCAAACTAATGTAGAGAACAGATTGTCTCCTACTGTTGGTGTTGGTGCTTACTATCATACTGATAAGTTTTATCTTGGTCTTAGTGCTCCTAATTTGCTTGAGACAAATCATTTTGATGAAAGTAACGATACCAGTGCGACTACCTTCATCGCTCAAGAGCGCATTCACTTTTTCGGTACAGCGGGTTATGTTTTTGATTTGAGTGACAACGTAAAATTTAAGCCTGCTACTTTAGTAAAGCTGGTTGCAGGAGCACCTTTACAAGTAGACTTGTCGGGTAATTTCTTATTTAATGATAAGATAACGATTGGTGCTGCATATAGATGGAGTGCTGCTGTAAGTGCGCTAGTCGGTTTTCAAGTAAGTGACCAAATGATGCTTGGTTTTGCATATGATAGAGAAACAACTGCGCTTGGAAATGCTATTTATAACGATGGTAGTTATGAGTTATTAGCAAGGTTTGAATTGTTTAATAGTTACGATAAAATTATTACCCCTAGATTCTTTTAACATGTTTGATATGAAACGAATAATAAAATGCATAGGTCTTTTAGTGGCCTTCTCGACGACCCAAGTTTTACTTGCTCAAGAGAATTCCATTGAAAAGGCCGCGCAAAAAGTTGAAGATTTTCAATTTAAAGATGCTCAAGATATATATTTAAAGGTTGTTAAGAATGGTTATGGATCTGCAGAGGTGTACAAAAGACTTGCTGATACTTATTATTTCAATGCCGATTACAAGGAGGCAGCAAAATGGTATGGTGAGCTTAATAACCTAGGAAAGATTTATGATACTGAATATCTTTTTAGATACGCACTCTCTCTAAAATCTACTGGCGATTATGAGAAATCGGACGAAATGATGGAAGCTTTTGATAAACTAAATAAAGGCGATGATAGAGGTGAGAATTTTGAAGACCAAAAAAACTACCTCGATATTATTCAAGCTGAGTCTGGTAAGTTCCTATTATTTACACAAACCATAAACGGGTCTGACTCTGAATTTGCGCCAGCCTTTTATGGTGATAAGGTAACATTTGCTTCTAATCGTAAAGGTGCCACAACATTAGGAACTTCTAAAGTGCATGACTGGAATGACAAGCCTTTTTATGATTTATACGAGGTAGGCAGAGTTGATAACTCCAGTTTAAAGGATGTTAATGAGTTCTCTAAAAAAATTAACACAAATTTTCATGAGTCTACGGCTGTTTTTACCAGCGATTTACAAACGATGTATTTTACAAGGAATAATTTTACCAAAAGGAACTATCAGACTGATGCTAATGGTGTAAATAGATTAAAATTATACAGAGCTGTAAAAAAGGGCGACAATTGGTCAGAAGCTGAAGAATTACCTTTTAATTCTAACGAGTATTCTGTAGCGCATCCAGCTTTAAGTCCTGATGGAAGTATTCTTTACTTTTCATCTGACATGCCAGGATCTGCAGGATCAGCTGATATTTGGATGGTGAAGGTATTGGGTGACAACACCTACGGAACGCCTGTCAATCTAGGTAAAGAGGTTAATACAGATGGTAGAGATACTTTTCCTTTTGTAAGTCGTTCTAATATGCTTTTTTGGGCCTCTGACGGTCGTCCTGGTTTAGGTGGATTAGATATTTATGCTATTCAATTAGATGCAGACGGGAAACCTAAAGACGGTATTTTTAATATAGGCGAACCTGTTAATAGTAATCATGATGACTTTACTTTTATTATAGATGAGGACATGAAATATGGATTCTTTGCGTCTAACAGGCCTACTGGTAGTGGTGAAGATGATATCTATGGATTTATTATGAATGAGGATCTCGCTAGGCTTTGTGCTCCAACTTTGACAGGAACACTTAAAGAAAAGAATACCAAGGAACCAATTCAAGACGCAGTCGTGTCTTTAAGAGACACAAACAATACAATACTCAAGCAAGTTAAAACTGATTTTAATGGCATCTATGATTTCGGTACCATCGATTGTGGTTCTAGTTATTTAATACGTGGTGTTGCTGTTGGTTATGATACCGTAGAAGAAAGATTCACTGCTCCAAATAAAACAGAAGCTGTGGTAAAGAATCTCGAAGTTCTTAATAATAAGTTAGACCCTAATAATATTAAGGTTGGAGATGATTTAGCTAAGGTTCTTAACATTCCTATGATATACTTTGACTTTGATAAGAGTAATATCAGGCCTGATGCTGAAGTTGAATTACAAAAGATTCTTTCCGTAATGCAAGAATATCCTAACATGGTTATAGACATAAGATCACATACAGATAGTCGTGCAAGTTTTGCCTACAATGTCGCTTTAAGTGATAGACGCGCTAAGAGTACAAGGGCTTATTTAATACGTAAAGGCATTAGCGCTTCTAGGTTAAAAGCCGCTGGGTATGGTGAATATCAGCTTGTTAATGAGTGTGCTGATGGAGTACAATGTACCGAAGAGGAACACCAGCTTAACCGTAGATCTGAGTTTATAGTCATAAAAATGTAGATGAATTTAAAGTATCATTTTTTATAATTGAAAAACGGCTATCTATTTGATAGCCGTTTTTAATTTTAAAGATTATCAAATGTTCCTTTGAAAGTACATTATAGCAAAGCATCGATAGGTTACATCCCAGACAATCTATCAAATTCTGAAACAAAATGGAAAATGATGGAAGGGTATTTTTGTTGCGTCATTTGTAGCGAAAATGAGGAGTCTGCGAGGAAAACAAGTTGATTGCGTTTGTCCTTGGCTAGGAATTTTGATTTAACACGGGCAAAATCCTTGAACTCATCACTTTTCCAGTCGGCAGTATCTACCCAGCATGCTTTGTGAACATTGAGGTTTTCATAGGAACAGGTAGCGCCATATTCATGTTCTAACCTGTATTGAATAACTTCAAACTGCAGTGCGCCTACGGTTCCTATAACCTTACGGCCGTTAAGTTCTAGGGTGAATAGCTGAGCTACACCTTCGTCCATGAGTTGGTCAACTCCTTTATTGAGCTGTTTGGATTTTAGCGGGTCAGCATTATTAATGTACCTAAAATGCTCTGGTGAGAACGCAGGTATACCTTTGTAGTGCAGTGTCTCACCAGCGGTGAGTGTGTCTCCTATCTTAAAATTACCGGTGTCGTGAAGTCCTACAATGTCTCCAGGATAGGAAATGTCCACAATCTCTTTCTTCTCTGCAAAGAACGCATTAGGACTTGAGAATTTCATGTTCTTATCGAGCCTTACGTGCTTGTATGCCGTGTTGCGTTCAAAGGTTCCACTAACGATTTTTATGAAGGCTAAACGATCACGGTGCTTCGGGTCCATGTTTGCATGAATCTTAAAGACAAAACCACTAAAATCTTTTTCTGTAGGAAGTACGGTGCGTTCCTCAGCTTTTTTTGCTCTTGGTGTAGGTGCGATATCTATGAAGCCGTCTAATAATTCACGTACTCCAAAGTTGTGTAGCGCACTACCAAAAAATACAGGCTGCAGTTTACCAGAAAGATATTCCTCACTATCAAATGGCGGATAAATTCCTTCTACAAGCTCCAGTTCTTCGCGTAAGGTTGTTGCCGCTTTGCTACCTATGAGGCTGTCGAGTTGTGGGTCTTGGACATCTTTAACAGCCACGGTGTTGTGAATATCCTTTGAGTTTTCTCCTGCAAAGAGGTTTACATTTGACTCCTTAATATTATAAATGCCTTTAAGGTCATAGCCCATACCTATAGGAAAACTGAGCGGTGTTACTCGCAAACCTAGTTTTTGTTCTATCTCGTCCAGTAAATCAAAGGCGTCTTTTCCCTCGCGGTCCATCTTATTGATAAAAACAATCATAGGTATGTTGCGCATTCTACAAACCTCTACGAGTTTCTCGGTTTGTTCCTCGACACCTTTTGCAACATCGACAACCACTATGACACTGTCCACTGCGGTAAGAGTACGGTAAGTATCCTCAGCAAAATCTTTGTGACCAGGCGTGTCGAGAATATTGATTTTAGTGCCGTCATACTCAAACGCAAGTACCGATGTTGAAACAGATATACCACGCTGGCGCTCAATCTCCATGAAATCACTGGCCGCCCCTTTTTTAATCTTGTTAGATTTTACAGCTCCGGCTTCTTGAATCGCACCACCGTAAAGTAGCAACTTCTCGGTTAGGGTCGTTTTTCCAGCATCAGGGTGTGATATAATTCCAAAGGTTCTCCTGCGTGCAATCTCGTCTGTAAATTTCATGGCTGCTCATTTTGAGGTGCAAAAATAAGCTTATTCAATAGATAGTTTTGTGCAATTAAGATTCAAGGAATTATCTAGAGAAGCCTATCCAGATTCAGTTGAAAAGAACGCTTAATAAAATTAATAAAAGTTTAATCGCTTAATAATCTAAACCTTATAATAATGTCTAAATTTGTTTTGGGTGTATTTTTAAAAATCGCCGTTACTAATTTTTTGAATACCAACTAATCTCCATTCAGTATGATTACTCTTAAAATGCTTGCCGAAACACTAGGCGTGTCAGTCTCTACAGTGTCTAAAGCGCTTAAGGACAGTCCAGAGATAAGTAAGGACACCATCGCTAGAGTTAAGGAAGTTGCAACACAATTAAATTATAAACCTAACAGGCTAGCATTAGGGCTTAAAAACCGTAAAACCAGAACTATAGGGGTTATAATTCCTAATATCCTGAATCACTTTTTTGCTAAGGTATTGAACGGTATAGAAGAAGAAGCCACCAAGCGAGGCTACAATCTTATCACCTGTATTTCAAACGAATCTTACCAAAAAGAAAAGGAAAGCCTAGAATTACTGGCAAATGGCAGTGTAGATGGCTACATCATGTCTATTTCTGAAGATACGCAGCGTATGGACGAGACTCGACATTTCAAAGATGCCATGGATGAAAACTTGCCGATAGTAATGTTTGACCGCGTCGCAAACAATGTGAATTGTGATAAGGTGGTTATTGACGATTTTGGCGCTGCTTTCAGTGCAACAAATGTATTGCTGGGAGAAGGCCGTAAGAACATCGTTCTCATCAACACGTTAGAAGAAATAAGTGTAGGTAAGTTGCGTATACTAGGTTATACAAACGCTTTAGAAAAGTCCAGTACCTATAGTGGTAAGCCTAACGTAGTTAATATATCTAAGGAACTAGAACCTCTGGAAGGAGAAATTGAAAAAGTACTTAAAAATAATAAAGACATAGATGCTTTACTGTGTATAGATAATATTACAGGTACTATCGCGATAGGAGTTGCACAACGTTTGGGTATTAAGGTTCCTGAGCAACTATCCATTATAGGTTTTGCTTCAGATAATATGGTGCACCTTACTTCGCCTAAATTATCAACCGTAAGTCAATACGGCGAGGAGATAGGTATGGAATCTGTAAATCTGCTCATAGACCGTATCGAGAATAACGATAAGTCTATGCATGTGATTAAGACCATTAATTATACACTCAACTTACGCGGTACTACTAAAGCTGCAACATTAAAAAAATAAATTGTGGTTAAGGAATTAGTTTTAGAACGACTACATTGTATTAAGAACCTAAATAACCATAGTACCCGTATTTTTTAAGGATAAACAACACCTAGTGGAAGAACACGTAATTCTAGTAAACGAGCTCGACGAAAAAATAGGGCTCATGGAAAAGATAGAAGCGCATGAAAAAGCCTTGCTACACAGGGCCTTCTCTGTTTTTATACTCAACGATAATAACGAGATAATGCTGCAACAGCGTGCATTAAGCAAGTACCATTCTCCAGGATTATGGACAAATACCTGTTGTAGCCACCAGCGCGATGGTGAGACAAACATAGCAGCTGGCATGCGCAGGCTTCAGGAAGAAATGGGTTTCACCGCACCACTTACGGAGCTATTCCATTTTATTTACATAGCGCCATTCGACAACGGCCTCACAGAGCATGAACTGGACCACGTGATGATAGGCAACTATAATGACCAGCCCAACATTAATCCTGATGAAGTGGCGAGTTGGAAATGGATGACCGCGCTAGATATCAAAACAGACATGGAGCAAAATCCACAAGAATACACGGCATGGTTCAAAATAATTTTTGATAAATATTACGAGCACATATCATGAGAATAACCGCATACCGCAAAGCCCATTTTAACGCTGCCCACAGGCTGTATCGTCCAGACTGGAGCGATGAGCAAAACACCGCTGTATTTGGCAAGTGTAGCAATCCACATTTTCACGGTCACAACTACGATTTGGAAGTAGGCGTTACCGGCGAGGTTGATCCAGAAACAGGTTATTTAATTGACCTAAAAATTCTCAAAGATATCATTAAAGAGCACGTAGAAGATGCAATGGATCACAGGAACCTCAATATAGAGGTTACGGAGTTTAAAACGCTCATTCCTACAGCAGAGCATATCGCTTTTGTTATATACAACCGCATAAAAAAGCATCTAGACCCTAAATTTGATTTGGAGGTAAAGCTTTTTGAGACCGAGCGCAATTTTGTTGTCTATAAAGGATAGATAAAGCTTGTAAATAGTATGACTATTGCCTTTATGTAATTCGCTTTCGCGAAAGCGGAAACCAACACATCCATACCACTTTAACTAATTAAAAGCGCCTAGGTACATATCCTAATTTTATGCGCTGCCTTATGGTGTTTTTAATGTATTTTTGCAAAAAATAATTTCAACATGGCGAGTATTAAAAACCTTAAAAAAGATATCAATTACGTTTTAGGAGATATCATAGAAGCAGCAATCATTTTTCAAGAATCTCATCCTGAAAATGACGCAAAAGAGTCAGAAGCAATCGTAGATGACGCAATCGCTACTTTTGACGAACTCATTGCTAAGGTAAATGACAAAAAAGTAGAGAGCCGCAAGGTAAATCTAACCCAGGTTCAAGTGCAACTTGAAGAAAAAGCGGTTAGTCTTATAGGACGCGTTAACAAACTAGGAGCTTAAGTAATTACTCTTTAGATTTTTTCAAAAATTCAGACAGTTCTTTCCCGTAAAGACTGGTCTGAATTTTTTTTGGCATCATATTGTAAATACTGTCCAGTAATTTCGGGTTTGCGTTAGAGGTTTCTTGTAACAGTAGGTAAGGTGCTATTTCTTTGTCTCTGTAAGAGTTTGCATAGTTGACACTGTATATTACTTTTTTGCGCACGTAGGCTGCAAGTTCTTTTTCTAGCTGTTCATAGTCCTGGTCTGTTGCAGTTTGTGAAGCGCTCAGTGTGAGTTCCCTTTTCAAGAGTTCGGTATACACCTGGTCTAGCCTCAGGCTATTTTTAGTGTATGCGCGGTACAATTCTTGATTTTTACCACCGTTTATTACTGCTGCATTCTCAAAGTTGTATAGGTCCGTAGTGAATTGCATGATAGTATCTGTTGCAAAAAAAGCGATGCGGTCATTGTAGTCAGTAGCATCTTTCTTGTTCAAATAAACATATAATAATTGCGGCTCTTCCAGATTTGCTTTGAGGCTGAAGCTGTTTTTTCCATCAAGTACAACGCTGTCTAGGTTAATGACCGCTCCATCCTGTATTTTTTGGAGGTACACTGTTCCTACCTTAATGTTTTCGATGGTTCCGTTAAGTACGAGTCCCTTAGGATTATCTTGATTACAAGCAAGAACGGTAAAAGCTATAACGAGAAGTGCGACTGTTTTTTTCATAGGGTACATTGAAGTTGCAAATATGCTGTATCGTTTTCAAATAAACTACGAGGTAGCGACTATTTGCATCATTAAGGTACAAGCAATCGCTCCTATGGTTCCTACAACATAGCCAAAAACAGCAAGCAACACGCCTACAGACGCCAGCGCTGGATGAAACTCGGCCGCTACGATAGGTGCGCTGGCTGCGCCACCTACATTTGCCTGACTACCTACTGCTAGGAAAAAGTATGGTGCTTTAATGAGTTTAGCGACTAGTATTAATAGTAGTGCATGTATAGTCATCCATACAATACCTACTAGGATGAGCCATGGGTTTTCTAAAATTTGAGTCAAGTCCATTTTAACACCTATGGTAGCTACTAGTATGTATATAAATATACTACCGATGCGACTGGCACCAGCCCCTTCGTATTTTTTAACTGGCGTATAGGACAATAGAATACCTAAAAGTGTGGCAATAGAAATGAGCCAAAAAAACGAACTGGTTAAAAAGCTTAGATATATGTTTTTAGATATACTAGGAATATTTTCTAAGGTGCTTGCAAGGTAATCCCCGCCAAAATGGGCAACGGAAACTGAGCCAAATGCTAGCCCCAGCATAATCATAATATCCGTAAGGCTTGCTTCTCTTTTTACGCTAGCGGCATAATTGCTCACGCGTGTTTTAAGGGTTTCTATGGCACTGCTATCTGCACCCAGCCATTTGTCTATTTTAGTCGAGTAGCCTATTCCCATGAGTAGTATCGCCATCCACAGGTTTGCAACCACGATGTCCACGAGCACCATGCCACCATACTTTGCTTGATTAAAATTATAAACTTCGAGCATCGCTGCTTGGTTTGCACTACCGCCTATCCAGCTACCTGCCAGTGTGGAAAGACCACGCCAAACCGCATCAGCTCCTGTGCCGCCTACCGTTTCTGGTGATATAACGCCTATAATTATGATTGCTAGCGGTCCACCTATAATAATACCTATGGTTCCTGTGAGAAACATAATTAGAGCCTTAGGTCCTAAATTAAAAACTGCTTTTAAGTCTATGGATAAGGTCATAAGCACGAGCGCGGCAGGCAGTAAATAGCGCGAGGCCATAAAGTATAAAGATGATTCATTTTCCTCCACTTTGCCAGTCTCGGTAATGGTATTCCATTCGGCAGCGATAATGCCCGTAGAACTCAGGATTGATGGTAATAAGTAACATAATAATAGAGCAGGTACAACCTTGTAAAATTTACTCCAAAATCCTTTTTTTTGTGATGATGTATAAAACACAAAGGCAAGGCACGCCATAAGCATCCCGAAAACAACGGTGTCCTTTGTGACTAAAGGTGTGGTGTCTTTTACTACTTCTGCAACTTGCTGTAAAATCATGAGCTTTTTTTAATGACTGCAAAATACCATTTTTACGTTCCATTAGCACAAAAAAAACAGCACCTACCGTGGTGCTGTTGTAATTGAATATAGGTGAACGTTTATTTTTTCAGTGCGTTGACAAATTTAACTACGGCAGGAACCAAAGATTCGTGTAATGGGAAGCTAGGGTCATTGTAACTTTTTGCCGCTGCTACCTCGTCAGCGCCTACGAGTTTAAAAAGATGGTCCATATCATTAATAATAAAAAGTTGTGCGTCAGGTTTTGCATCATGCAGCATTTGTGCATCCTTCACATCAACTTGTCTGTCGCGGGTTCCGTTGATAATCAAAACAGGAATGGTAAGTTTTTTGATTTCAGTAATTGGGTCATGAACCATCCAGCTTTTCATAAATGGCTGAATTTCTTTGCCTACGATGGTCATTAAATAAGGTGGTACGTCAGTTACCAGTTCCTTTTGCGATTTCATTTTTGTGAAAATGGCCTCGGCTTCTTTATCAAGCCCTGGCGCTTGTGCAGCAATTTGTCTTACGATAGTTTTATCAATCGTTTCTGCGGGTCCAGCGAGAGATATAAAACCGTCTACAGATTCATTCATTGCAAGCATAGCTACCAATGAACCCTGACTGTGACCTGATAGAATGAATTCACTAAACCGTTTGTCGTTTTCAAAATAAGCAATCACGGCTTTAGCATCAATCACAAAATCGTCAAATGACGTGTTTGGGTCTATTTTGCGTTTTTTAATTTGGGTAAAACTGCGTTTGTCGTACCGGTATGTTGCAAGTCCATTAGCGAGCAAGGCCTGTGCGAGCTGTTTGTGACTGTCATTTCGAGTCATGGTGCTGTTGCCATTACGGTCGTTAGGTCCACTTCCTGTAAGTAAAATAACGAGTGGTATTTTTTCTTTCCCTTCTGGCAGTAATAATGTTCCTTGAACATTGCTGTTAATATTAAGTTCGGTAGGGTCTGTGGTGGTGCTCGCCTTACCTTTTGAAAATGCATCCTGTCCCAAAACAGTTAAAGGAGCTAGTACTAAGAATAAAATGAATTTTTTCATGTTGTTTCTTGTTTAAATAAGATGTAGCTATAAATCATTACCAGCGCAACCATGGCAAATGTCGTACCCATTGTCACATAAAATGTTATTTCCATAGAAAATAGCATAGCGCTCAAAGCAATGAGGATACCGCTGCCCATAAAAGCATAAGCTCCCAATCTGTGGGTTTTGCGCCATACCACGTCATTTTCTAAGGTCCATGGTGTACGTATTCCCATAAAATAATTAGGTTTTAGTGCCGGCATGAAATTACCTAATACGATGTATAGCAGGCCCACCAGTATAAAAATCCATTGCGGTTCCATAGCGCTAGACTCGTCATAATTTACAGTTGCGTATATAATTCCCACACCTATTGCGCTTATAAAAACCGTTAGTACTAAACGCATGATGTAAAACTTATTGCCCATGCGTTCCAGTTGTTTTTTGGGGTCTAATTTAGGCAGGTATTTGAATAAAAAATACATGGGAAGACTTAGTAAAAGCGTTATAAATACAAGTTCGTTTTTAGAACCCATGCGGTCAGCCTGGCCACTTGCGTTAAAATGTACTGGTATGGTTTCTGGTAAACCGCTGTACGCGAAAGCGAGGTAAGCCACAGGCAACGCTGCGATACTAATAATAATTGCTTCTTGTAATGGCGTTGTTTTCATATCCTACGATTTAAGCGTTATAATCCATGATAGTATTTCGTCCATCACCGTGGTATTAATTGCATACAGTACAAACTGACCCTTTTTATGTGATGTAACCAGGTCTGCTTGCTTTAAAATATCTAAATGATGAGAAATGCTCGGTTTGCTTATGTTAAAATGAGCTGCTACTTCGCCAGCGTTTAAGTCGCGCTCTTTGAGAATCTCTAGGATTTCTCGTCGGGTAGGGTCGTTAAGGGCTTTGAAAAGTGCGTTCACTACAATTAGTTATTTAGACAAATATCTAAATATAAATTTGATTTACGTGAAATGTTGTTGACTTTTTAGCT
>JANQTO010000334.1:0-311 GCA_030731685.1 Nonlabens sp. | reverse complement strand
CACGACCCTTTTTTCCGAGGGGCAGAATTAAGTCTGCCCCTCGGAAAAGATAGAGACGTTATTCGAAGGAAATGATAATAAAAAGAGCTCTTAAAGTGTCATCAAACAGTTAAGGGATAATGAAATCTATCTCTTAGCTATCTTGTTGCCTGTTTTACGCTGCATAGTACATTTGAATCTGGTAACCTCGTCGCTGCGGCTTGCGCGATGTTTTGTAGAACGGCCTTGAACGCGTGCGCGCCACATTTTAAAGCTGGAAAGCTTCATCTGGTTGCGCATAATTTTGATAACCTCACTTTCAGTCACGCCAA
>JANQTO010000333.1:10690-13710 GCA_030731685.1 Nonlabens sp. | reverse complement strand
AAAACTTTAAACAAATAGCTTATTCATAAGAAAGCCCCGTAACTAAAAAGTTACAGGGCTTTTGTTTATAACGCCCTACCCATTCGGCAGGCGGGTTTCGCGAAAGCGAAATCTATCTAACTGTCAGAATCGCTTGAATTACTATCACGACGTGGTCTATCGTCACGACGGTCGTTACCTCTACGGTCACCACCACCACGACGGTCATCACGACCACCGCTGCGTTTATCGTCACGCTCGCGTGGTGGACGCTCTACCCAACCTTCTGGCTTAGGTAAACATTCCTTGCGAGAAACTTTTTGCTTCTTAGTACGTGGATCTACACCCATGTATTTAACGTCTAGAACGTCGCCTACTTTAAGAACTGTGCTTGGGTCTTCAATACGCTTATAGTCAAACTCACTTACGTGCAGTAAGGTTTCTTTTCCTGGACGCAGTTCTACAACGGCGCCAAAATCTAGCATTTTCACAACTTTTACACTGTAAACCTCGCCTACGTTTGGTTCAAAAATGATGTTTGCTATCTTCTCCAGTGCTGCATTAATCTTGTTACGGTCAGTACCAGCGATTTCGATAATACCCATGTCACCTTCTTCCTTGATATTAATCACGGTATCGGTTTCTTTTTGCATTTCTTGAATCACTTTTCCGCCAGGTCCTATTACTGCACCTATAAACTTGCCTTCGATCTCCATAGATTCCATTTTAGGAGCGTGTGGCTTCACATCTGCATTAGGAGTAGCAATCGTGTCGGTAAGTGTTTTAAGTATGTGTAAACGACCGTCACGTGCTTGCATTAAGGCGTTTGTAAGAATCTCATAAGAAAGTCCCTTTACTTTAATGTCCATCTGACAAGCGGTAATACCGTCTGCAGTTCCTGTAACTTTAAAGTCCATGTCACCTAGGTGATCTTCATCTCCTAAAATGTCAGAAAGCACAGCATAGTTATCACCTTCGGTAATCAATCCCATAGCGATACCTGATACTGGTTTAATCATGGGTAAACCGGCGTCCATAAGTGCCATAGTTCCCGCACAAACGGTTGCCATAGAAGAAGAACCGTTAGATTCTAATACTTCAGACACGATACGCACCGTGTACGGTAAGTCTGCTGGAAGCATATTTTTAAGCGCACGTTGTGCAAGGTTACCATGTCCTACCTCACGACGAGAAGTTCCACGTAGTGGACGCGCCTCACCGGTTGAGAATGGTGGGAAGTTGTAGTGTAGGTAAAAACGTTCTTCACCTTCGGCACTTGCCATATCTATGATGTTTGCATCACGAGATGTTCCAAGTGTTACTGTTGCTAGTGCTTGGGTCTCACCACGGGAGAAAATAGCACTACCGTGCGTAGATGGTAAATAATCTACTTCACACCATATATCGCGTATGTCTGTAGTCTTACGACCGTCCAGACGTATGCCTTCTTTAAGCAATACATCGCGTACCGCTTTTTTGTGGGTCTTAGAAAAGTATTTAGAGATAAGGTCTCCGTTGTCGGCCTGGTCCTCTTCAGAAAAGGTAGCCTTAACTTCGTCCTTTACCTCGCTAAAAGCTGCACTACGCTCATGCTTAGCACTTCCTTTTTTAGCGATGTCGTACACTTTTTGGTAAGCAAGCTCCGCAACTTTTGCTTCGATGGTAGCGTCTTCGCGCTCGCCTTCGTACTCACGTACTTCTTTTTTGCCTACTGCTTCAGCTAGTGCAACCTGTGCAGCACACTGGTCTTTAATAGCCTCGTGAGCAGCTTTTATAGCAGCAATCATGTCTTCTTCAGAAATCTCGTGCATCTCACCTTCTACCATCATCACGCTGTCTGCACTTGCGCCTATCATCATATCTAGGTCAGCAACTGCTAACTGGTCATAACTAGGGTTAATGACAAACTGCCCATCTACACGTGCAACACGTACTTCAGATATAGGGCATTCAAATGGTATGTCAGACAGTTGGATTGCAGCACTCGCAGCAAGACCTGCCATAGCGTCTGGCATCACGTTTTCGTCGTGAGACATCAACTGTATCATAACCTGAACCTCTGCGTGGTAATCTTTAGGGAAAAGCGGACGTAATACACGGTCTACAAGACGCATGGTAAGAACCTCACCGTCGTTAGGGCGTGCTTCACGTTTGAAAAATCCTCCAGGGTATTTACCGGCAGCGGCAAATTTCTCACGGTAGTCTACTGTAAGTGGTAAGAAGTCAAGTCCAGTAGATTTGTAGCTGGACACTACAGTTCCTAGGAGCATAGCCTTACCGCAGGTTACTACGACAGAACCATGAGCTTGCTTTGCAAGCGCTCCAGTTTCGATAGTGATATCTGGGCCGTTGGCCATTTTAATCACTTGTTTAAAAACTTGTGGTTTCATAAAAAAATATTAGTTAAACAATTCTCAAGTTGTGTGTGGTAGAGAAAGCGTTTACTTAATGAGAAACCAGCTTTTTGAGACGCAATGCTTGCGCCAAATCTTATTGATGTAATTTAGTTCGCTTTCGCGAAAGCGAACTAAATACAAATTTTATTTATCGACGCATACAATGCGCCGAAACACAAAAAAGGGGACACGAAGTCCCCAGTTTATTACTTTCTAATTCCTAATTCCTTAATCAACTCACGATAAGCGACAATGTCTTTCTTCATCTTGTAGTCAAGAAGGGAACGACGCTTACCTACTAAAAGTACAAGGCTACGTTCTGTATTGTAGTCATGACGGTTTTTCTTAAGGTGCTCTGTAAGGTGGTTGATACGGTAGGTAAATAGTGCTATTTGCGCATCTGTGTTACCTGTGTCGTTTGCTGATTTTCCGTACTTTGCGAAAATTTCAGACTTTTTTTCTGGTGCTAAATACATTCCAAAATTATGTTTATAATGAATATTATGTATGCTGGACTATCCAGCGGTGCTTACAACTTGAATTATAAGCGGTTGCAAAGATACAGTTTTTCTAAGATAAAAGAGTATGGAATATAGAATATGAATTTATATGAAATTTGTCCACATTCCTCTTAAACTAAGCTTG
>JANQTO010000333.1:0-10590 GCA_030731685.1 Nonlabens sp. | reverse complement strand
ATATAGAATATGAATTTATATGAAATTTGTCCACATTCCTCTTAAACTAAGCTTGGTTTCAAAACAAAAAGTCATCTTTCTAAATTCTAAATGTTATACCGCCATCTTTCTATTCAAAATCAAATTCAGATACTGATTCACCTTATCCTTTAATTCGTGACGTGGGCAAATGAAATCTAAGAAGCCTTTTTCAAGAAGGAATTCTGCGGTTTGAAAACCTTCAGGTAGTTCTTTACCTGTCGTGTCTCTTACAACGCGTGGTCCTGCAAACGCGATAAGCGCACCAGGTTCTCCTATATTAATATCTCCGAGCATCGCATAAGACGCGGTTGTTCCACCCGTTGTAGGATCTGTACAAAGCGATACGTAAGGTATACCAGCATCTGCTAGTTGAGCTAGTTTTGCGCTGGTCTTTGCTAGTTGCATTAGGGATAACGCAGCTTCCATCATACGAGCACCACCGGACTTGGAGATAATCATAAATGGTATTTTGTGCTTCAATGAATAGTCTGCAGCGCGGGCGATCTTTTCACCTACGACACTACCCATGGAGCCACCTATGAATGCAAAATCCATACAGGCAACGACTAAATCATGACCATGCGATTTTCCTACGGCTGTACGTACGGCATCTTTTAGGCCTGTTTTTTTCTGTGCTTCTACAAGGCGATCTGCATACTTCTTAGAATCCTCAAATTTTAGTGGGTCCTTAGACGTAATGTTTGGGTTAAGTTCCTTGAATTTATTGTCGTCAAACAGTATCTCAAAATATTCAGCACTTCCCACGCGCACGTGGTAGCCGTCTTCTGGGCTTACGTAGAAATTGTTCTTAAGTTGCTCTGCATCTACTATTTTACCAGTAGGTGATTTATACCACAATCCTTTAGGCGTGTCTTTCTTTGCCTCTGTAGGTGTTGTAATTCCTTTTTTATCTCTTTTAAACCAAGACATATGTTTTTTAGTTATGAGTTATGAGTTATGAGTTATGAGTGCTCTAACCTAACTGATTATAATTTTAATACTTTAATTCTAAGTTCCAAGCTCTAATCTTCTAATTGCCGATTTACATTTTACTTTGTATAATGACATTTCTAATTGCCAATTTTTTAAATTTCTCTATTCTCTAATCAAAGCGTATTCACATTATTTAAGTCTTCAAAGGCTTGCGTTAAACGAGCCTTAAAAGTTTCTTCACCTTTGCGTAACCAAACACGCGGGTCATAATATTTCTTGTTGGGTACGTCTGCTCCGTCTGGATTTCCTATTTGGGTATGTAGGTATCCATCATTTGTGTCCATGTAGGATTTTATTCCCTGTGTGAAGCCCCATTGTAGGTCTGTATCAATATTCATTTTCACAACACCATAACCTATTGCTTCTCTAATTTCTTCTAGGGTAGAACCAGAGCCACCGTGAAATACAAAATCGATAGGGTTTGCGCCTGTACCATAATTTTTCTGCACGTATTCTTGAGAGTTTTTCAAGATTTTAGGAGTGAGTTTTACGTTACCTGGCTTGTAAACACCATGTACGTTACCAAACGCTGCTGCGATTGTAAAACGGTCGCTTACTTTTTTCAGTTCCTCATAAGCATAAGCAACTTCCTCAGGTTGTGTATATAATTTTGAATCGTCCACATCGCTGTTGTCAACACCATCTTCTTCACCACCGGTTATTCCCAGTTCTATTTCTAAGGTCATGTCCATTTTGGCCATGCGCTCTAGGTAACGCTTACAAATTTCTATATTTTCTTCAAGTGGTTCTTCACTCAAGTCTATCATGTGCGAGGAATATAGTGATTTACCGCTTTCGCGAAAGCGAGATTCACTAGCATCCAGCAACCCATCAATCCAAGGAAGTAACTTCTTAGCACAGTGGTCAGTGTGTAAAATAACGGTTGCACCATAAGCCTCTGCCAATGTATGGATATGGTGAGCGCCTGCAATACCTCCTAAAATGGCACTTTGCTGGTTGTCATTGCTCAATCCTTTTCCTGCATTAAACTGTGCGCCACCGTTTGAGAATTGAATAATCACTGGTGCGTTAAGTTTAGCTGCGGTTTCCAAAACACCATTCACGGTGTTTGATCCTATCACATTAACTGCTGGTAGAGCATAGCCGTTTGCTTTGGCGTGATTAAATATCTCTTGAACTTGGTCGCCTGTTGCAACTCCTGGTTTTATGTTGTGACTCATTGTGATATGTGTTTATTTACAAAAGTAACTAATTATTATGGCATTAAAAGGGATAGTTGATACCTACATTAAGAACAGATCTTGCAAAAGAGAGTTCTCTAAACCAGCGCTGGCCGCTAGGTAATGAAGGGTTGTAGGTCTTAAAACCTGCATCTAAGCGCAGGACAAAAAAACCGAAATCATAGCGCACACCGAAACCTGTTCCTACGGCTAAGTACTCTAAATCGCGTAGCTGGTTGAATTGCGCTCTAGGGTCGTCTTCAATATCTAGCACGTTCCATATGTTGCCTATATCAGCAAAAAGGGCACCTTTAAAACTATTGATTATAGGAAAACGATACTCTGCATTAAAAGCAAGTTTCATGTTTGCTTCGTTAAAGTCATTGAGGCCACTCGTGCCTCCAGGGCCTAATTCATAGGCCTGCCACGCTCTATTATCGTTAGGACCGCCGGCAAAAAAGGAACGTATAAAAGGCACGTTATCAGAGTTGCCATACGGAATAGCCACACCGCCAAAAGCGCGCATCGCAATTACATGGTTGTTGAATAACTGCCAGTGTCTTACATAATCTATTTCTGGTTTAATGTATTGGGTAAATTCAACACCGAAAACGTCACGGTTGCCATTTGCATTATCTTCAACACCAGCAACGCTAGCAATGGCCGAGAGAATATTTCCAGCTGCTTCTATACGCAAAGTAAGTCTAGAGAAATTACTGTCATAAATACCTTGCTGGGTGTTACGAGTCCATGCATAGGAACTGCTTATAATTAGGTTGTCCTGAACAAGCCTGTTACGTCGCTCGTTAATATTTCTCACAAGCTCACGCTGATCTACCGTGGTGTTTATAACGCCACTAGCTACGTCTTGAATAAAAAAGTTTGTTCCCTCTGGTATGGTAAGGTTGTTATTTGCGTTAACATAAATAGGGTTTGTAAGTCCTATGTTATTTGCTACGTCATTTAGGGAGCTGTAACTGCTTTGGTAAACATTAAAAAAGTTTCCAGGGTCTAGGTTACGAACGTATTGTGCTTTTAATAAGTCAAACCTCGTACTCTTAATTTCTGATTGGTTCCAAGTGTAACCTAGTGTTCCATTTACGCTTTGCTTGTCTAGTCCTATATTCGTCTGACTGGAAAATCCTATGGATAATATGGAAGATGGAGACATGCTTTTAGGGATAAGATTGTCTACCCTAAAAGGTAAAAATAGTCTTGGGAAATTCAGCGTGGCATCTGCACCGAACTCCTGTAAATCAAAAAACTGACTATCACTTCCGGTGATGGAGCTTGCGTTTGAACTTGCGCCTATGTTTCCTCTGAACGAGATATTCAACAGTTCGCTACCTCTAAAGACATTACGAACTAGCAATGAGGTGTTAAGTCCTATACCAAACGTTTGAATATTACTATGGGTTCCTTCAAAACCTAAAATAAACTTGAATTTTTCTTTTGATGTAAGTAGTACATCTGCTATTAAGCTAGTCTTTGTACTGTCTGCAGGGTCTTCTCTAAACCTAATATCTGGATATTCAAAACTATTAAGCTGTGTAATATTGCGGTAAGTGCGGTCACGGTCTATGTCTCTGTATAAATCTCCAGGTTTAAATACGACCGCATCAGTCAGCGACTGTTTGCGATAACGGCTTTTACCGTATTCAACGATATTATAGTTTCGGTACAAAGAGCTATCAGCATTCTTGTTATTGAAAGATTCTTGAAAATCGGGTATGATATTTACCTTACTTATATTAAAAACGCGGAATGGCTCCGTAACTACCGTGTCAGCAAGTTGTATGTTACGGTCACTTATTTTAAGGGTCAGGTTTGCCTTGTAATTTGTGTTCACGGTATCGCCTTCAAAGCGTATGTAGTCTTTTTCCATGTAGCGTACGCCACTGTTTCTAAACTCCGTAAATAGGCGCTCGCGCTCTGCGTTAATATCATTAGTTAAGTACTGCTCTCCTGGGCGTAAAAGACTTCTGTTTTTAGTTGCGTTATAAAGCGAATCTATTTGTGGCGATTCAATGATGCTCGTTATGCTGTCTACGATATATGGAGTGCCTCTGTCTACATAGTAAGTGGCTTCAACACGTTGTGGTTTTTTAGTATCGGTTATCTTATAGTTCACCTTTGCATTAAACCATCCTTGATTCCAGTAAAAAGAGCGTAACCGTTCTAAGGAGCGTTTTGCGTCCTCTTCATTAATAATACTAGGTGCTTCTCCGGTGCGTTTGAGCCATCTATTAAAAGCTACAAGGTCGTTACCCAGTTTTATCGTTTGTTTTTCAGAAATTAGATTATTACGGCGTTCCAGTTGTTTGGGATGTTCCAGCATCCATTTGAGGTAAATGGAGTCGCGGTTAGGTCTAGCAAGGTTGTAAATGTGGAGACCTATAGGAACGTTTAAAAGTCGCGTGTTTGGTTTTTGAACCAGCAGGTTTTCTAGTCGGGCGTTGCTTGTTTCGGCACTATCCACAAGAACATTATTTGCGACAAGTAGTTTTTTGCCCAGAGGTACGCGTTTTATAGCATCGCATGAGGCCAGAAGAACTGCCAACATTATAAATATGCCTATTTTTACACCTAGCTTTTGCTCTCTCATAGATTGGGTCAAAAATACAATTTAAATGGTTTCTAAGAATACATTAAAAACAATCAAGAGCCTTGCCACAAAAAAAGGTAGGGAAACGCATAAGCAGTTTGTGGTTGAAGGCTACAAGTCGGTTTGTGAGCTGTTAGAAACCACCTTAGAAGCCGTAATGGTTTTAGTAACTGAAGGACTCGATACTATAGAAGGAACCCAATGTGAGACGATAACTCCTAAAGAGATGCAGCAAATCTCTTCGCTTAAAACGGCGCCGGGATATTTGGCAATTTTTAAAATGCCAGAAACGCATGAGTTGCCGCAAACAGGTCGTATACTTGTACTAGACGATATTCAAGACCCGGGAAATTTAGGAACTATAATGAGGTTGTGCGATTGGTTTGGGATTAGTCATATTGTATGCTCAAAAAACACGGTAGACCACTATAACCCTAAAGCCGTGCAGGCAAGTATGGCTTCTATAGGAAGGGTTCATGTATATTATACAGATTTAGAAAAATACCTATCGCAATTACAACTTCCCATACTGGTAACAGCAATGAACGGAACAAGTATTTACAAAAATATATTGCCAGAAAATGCCGCGCTGGTCCTTGGGAATGAGTCACACGGTGTAAGCTCTGCAATTATGAATTTGGGTAAAGCATACACGATTCCTCAGTACGGCACACAAACTACGGAAAGCTTGAATGTAGCAACAGCATCAGCAATAATACTAGCCGAGTGGTTACGTACTACTGAAACGTAAAATGTAAAAACACGCCGCGAGACTGCATGCTGCTTATACTGCTAGTGTACACACTATTAGGGTCTACATCTCTTACTAGCTCATCGTTAATGGCAAAAACACCTCTTAAAGAAGGCGTAAACTTAAAGTAGAATAAATATAAATCTACACCTATGCCCAGCTCGTAATTAAAAACATCAGTCACCTGTCTGAACTGTCCAGAGCTATTGTCGTCCAGGTTCATTTCATTACTACTTAAGTTTCGAGAATATGAGGCGCCACCTATAATAAATGGTTTCCAGTTGTTAAGACGTTTTGTACTTACTTTAAGGAGCGCAGGTACGTGAATATATGTTGAGGTCACCTCACGGTCACGTTCTGAAATAGTGGTTAGTGAAGGGTCTCTAAATGTAAGATTACGTGTGGCAAAATTAATTCCTGGCTCTAGTCTGAAGTTTAGGTAGTCGTTGATTTTAATATCACCTACAAGGCCTACATTGAAACCCATACTTGGGTTTACGTACACTTCATTTGTAATCTCGTTATAATCAAATTTATAATCGTAGATGTTCAGTCCCAGATAATAACCCCAAGTGTAGCGCTGGTTGTCTATCTGACCTCTACCGCCAGTGGCGTCGTTTGCTATTTTTTCACGCACACGCTGCGCCTGTAAAAATTGTGCGCCACATAAAAAAACGCATATATATAAACCTAGTATTCTCATGTAATTATTTAACTGCTTTATAAATAGTAGAGGCACCGTGGAATTGTAAATGGCTCTCCACATTATTAAACCCAACTTTTCGTAAAATATTGTTGAACTTCTCGCCATAAGGAAATTTAGACGCACTTTCAGATAAGTAACCATAAGCAACTTTATCTTTAGAGAAAAGCTTGCCCAGTGCGGGAACTATAAGTCCAGAGTACAATGCATAACCTTGTTTGAATGGAAACTTTGTAGGGACGCTCGTTTCTAAAATAACCAAAACGCCACTAGGTTTCAATACGCGCAAAATCTCGCTAAGGCCTTTTTCTAAATCTTCAAAATTGCGCACACCATAAGAAACCGTTACCGCGTCTATAGAATTATCTTCAAACTGCAGGTTTTCAGAATCGCCTATCACCATTTCTATGCGGTTGTCCAGCGCCTCTTGCTTCACCTTCACCTTTCCTACCTCCAGCATTCCGGGTGATATGTCCAGTCCTATAAGCTTAGAAGCGTTAGTCGCTCGTGCCATTTTTATAACGAGGTCACCTGTTCCTGTGGCAATGTCCATGATGACATCTGGCTCGTGCGCTGCGACCATGTTCACGACATTATCGCGCCATTTTTGGTCCAGTCCCAGCGATATCATGCGGTTTAGTCCGTCATACTCGCCGCTTATGGTATCAAACATTTTAGTAACCTGTTCCTTTTTGCCGCTTGGGTCTTTTTGGTCTGGTTTTACTTGGTCTGTGCTCACGTTCATTTGTTTATCTAGTTGCAAAGATAGTGCAGTGCTTTAGGTTTTTGGGGAGTTCGCTTTCGCGAAAGCGAAATATTATAGACCAACCACACATAAATGGCTCTATTTTTTATCAACTGCACGCTTTAAGGTATCTTTACAGTTCACAGAAGCGAGTTTATGAAAATTATCATTGCTGGCGCAGGAGAAGTAGGGTTCCACCTTGCTAAACTGCTGTCCTATGAGTCCCAAGACATAACGTTAATAGATCCCGTTAAGGAAAATTTGTATCATGCCGACACGCATCTGGATATAAGGACCTTACGCGGTGATTCTACTTCCATAAAAATATTAAATGATGCCCGTGTAAGCGAGGCAGACCTTGTAATTGCCGTTACTAGCAGCGAGACTACAAATATTACCATATCTGTACTGAGCAAGCAACTGGGTGCAAAACGTACTATAGCACGTATTGCAAATACCGAGTTTATTGAGAATCAAGAAAGTATAGGTTTCTCAAAATTTGGTATCGATGAACTCATTTCGCCAGAAATGCTGGCAAGTAAGGAAATCGAACTTTTGTTAAGCCAGAGTGCATTTAATGATAGTTACGAATTTGAAAATGGGGCGCTTACCATGATAGGTGTTACGCTACCTCGTACTGCAAGTTTTGTAGGTAAAAGCGTTAAGGAAGCTTCGCACATATTGCCCGAGATACATTTTATGCCCATTGCGATTCAGCGTTTTGGGACACAATATACGCTCATACCTCGTGAGGACACACAGTATAAGGAAGGTGACCAAGTCTATTTTATGACCTCGCAGGATGGTGTTGAGGAACTTTATAAACTTACAGGAAAGACAAAGCGCATTATCAAAAATGTGATGATTCTGGGCGGTAGTAACATAGGTAGACAAACCGCAACCATATTGAGTAATATGGGGATTAATGTGAAGTTACTAGAAGTGAATTCAAACAAGGCTTTTGATCTTGCCGATGCACTTCCTGAAGTACTCGTTATAAATGGTGATGGTCGTAATGTAGAGTTGCTGCAAGAGGAAAATATCCACGAGATGGATGCTTTTATAGCGGTTACTGGAAACAGTGAAACAAATATTATTTCCTGCCTTATGGCAAAGAGCAAAAGTGTGAATAAAACCATAGCGCTAGTTGAAAACATGGACTATTTTCAAATCTCGCACAGCATAGGCGTGGATACGCTCATCAACAAAAAACTACTTGCTGCAAATAATATCTTCAGATTTATACGCAAAGGTGAAGTAGTCGCCATGACCAAGCTTAACAGCATGAATGCTGAATTGCTGGAATTTCAAGTAAAGCCAAACAGCGCTGTTTGTGACAAATTAGTAAAAGATATAGACCTCACTCGTAGCGCCATCATAGGCGGTGTAGTGCGCAGTGGTGAAGGTTACACGGTTGTAGATGACTTAAAAATACAAGAAGGCGACCGTGTGGTTGTTTGTTGCTTACCTAAAGCTATAGCTAAGGTTGAAAAACTCTTTTTATAAATGACGAGACTCAACTATAAAATAATTGTCTACATCATGGGGCTATTGCTGCTCTTTAATGGCGGCTTTATGTCTATAAGTTCAGTGGTGAGCGCTATTTATAGTGAGTTCGAGGGCTGGTATATTTTACTTGCAGCGGCGGTTGCAGTAATCACTGGTGGTATCGCGATGTATTTTACGCGAGACCACGTTAAAGTGCTACAAAAAAAAGAAGGTTATTTGATTGTGACATTTGGCTGGTTGATTATGGCTTTTGCCGGAACCATGCCTTACGTTTTTACCGGTGCAATCCCAAATTATTCTGACGCCTTTTTTGAGACTATGAGTGGCTTTACAACGACTGGCGCGAGTATTATGACAGATATAGAGTCTATGCCTAGAGGAATTTTGTTTTGGCGTAGTCTCACGCACTGGATAGGTGGAATGGGTATTATCGTGCTTGCCGTTGCGATATTGCCATTACTCGGAATAGGCGGTATGCAGTTATTTGCTGCAGAGGCACCTGGACCTAGCGGCGATAAATTGCATCCTAGAATTACAGATACTGCAAAACGTTTATGGATTATCTACGTGGGCTTCACGGGTATAGAAGCATTACTACTTAAGCTTGCCGGTATGGGCTGGTTTGATGCTGTCAACCACGCACTTAGCACGCTTTCTACAGGAGGTTTTTCAACTAAAAACGCCAGCGTCGCATACTGGAACGAAACGCCTATTATTCAATGGATTATTGTCGTTTTTATGTTCATTGCAGGGGCAAATTTTGTATTGAGTTACTTTGCCATAAAGGGTCAGTTCCGCAAAATAATACGAGATACAGAGTTTAAGTGGTACGCAGCATTTGTTTTAGGCTTTTCTATTTTGGGGGCCACACTTATATATTTTCAAGCAAACGTTGCTCTGACTAGCAGTATAGACCATCCTATGGTCTGGGGTGAGCTGGAAAGCGCGGTTAGACATAGTACTTTTCAAGTTCTTGCTGTAATGACCACGACTGGTTTTGTTAGTGCAGACTATACCATGTGGACACCGTTTTTGACAATCATGTTTTTTGGTTTGTTCTTTTTAGGCGGTAGTGCAGGTTCCACGTCTGGTGGTATCAAGGTTGTGCGACATATTATCCTTATACGTAACGGTGTCATGGAATTTAAGCGCACGTTGCACCCTAACGCAATCTTGCCCGTGCGATTTAATAATAGAGCAGTGCCACCGCAAATTGTATTCAACGTTCTGGGTTTCTTTATACTCTACATGCTTTCCTTTATCGTAGGAGCTGTAGGTCTCGCAGCTCTAGGATTAGATTTTGAAACTGCCATAGGTGGCTCGCTTACTAGTTTAGGAAACGTAGGTCCAGCTTTTGGAAAACTATCTCCCGTAGATAATTTTGCGTGGTTGCCATCTATAGGTAAATGGTGGTGTGCATTTTTAATGCTTATAGGTAGGCTAGAGCTATTTACGGTACTTATATTATTGACGCCTTTCTTTTGGAGGAATAGATAGGAGTTGAAATTCCAAGGTTTAATGTTCCAAGTTCCAAATTGCCAATTCTATTTTTACTACGTAAAAAAGTGATTGTTAATTTCTGATTCGTTGATTTGTAGAAGTTTAAATCTTTTGCTATTATTTAGCGATATGCTTACTCGCATTCTAGTTGTAAAATATTGTTTTTCCACTGAATCCAGTATTCCTGTAAACCTTCGGGCGTTTGTTTTAGGTGGCTAATGTCTAATTGATGTTTTATTAATGTGACGCCTCGCAGTTCGTTTTTCCTTTTTACTAAATCTGGTTTATGATTCCAGCCTCCTACATGGTCGAAGGAAGTAAACGCATCGCATTTTGATTTTACCGAGGCAAAAGGTATTTCAAGTGTATAAACTACACGGCCGCTACCCATACCTTTAGTGGACATTGAAATTTTAGTTAAGTCTACTTTTTTATACTTCTTCTTTTGGTAAAGGTTCTTCAACTTGTTTCCTACAGAAGCACTCATTTTGTTTGAGAACTGGTGTGCGATGTCTTCACCATTTATAAATTCAGGGCCGTCGTAAGTTCCTTTACAGCCACTATCTATGCATTGTATGGTGT
>JANQTO010000332.1:1414-13712 GCA_030731685.1 Nonlabens sp. | reverse complement strand
AGTCCCGGATCATCCTTTAATTTCTCGAGAATGGAAGAGGTCATGAAATAGGCGGCAAGTACAAAAAGAATGTCTGCAATCATCACACCTATATCAAAAGCCACCGCAGCTCTAAAACCTTTAATGGCACTTGTTTCAAGTAAGGCAAAAAAAACAGGGCCTATCATGAATGCCATGAAAAACCCTAATGGTATCGCTCGTACTATGTCCTCTAGCATATCATTTCTACCTCTATTTTATCAAAGGTAGGAAAATGAAACTATAAAAGATTAGGGGTAGCTATAAAAGAACTAGAAATACTACTGTTACTATTTGATAGAAATGCTACCACCAAAGAGCGTTTTCTTACTCACTTTTTCAGGACTACCAGTAACGATAACATCACCACCAGCACGTACATTCACATCTACGCTTTTTGTAGCATGAACTTCTACCTCACCACCAGCTTGTACTTTTACAGTAGTATAGTCTGTGACCAGTTTATGGTTTTCTATGATACCGCCTGTATTAACAACCACTTCTTGATAAGTAGCTGTACCACTTGCTTCAATAATACCACCTGAAACTGCCCTCAATTTAAGGTTATCTATTTTAAGCCCAGCTTTCACCCTAGCTCCTTCTTGAACCATAATGGATAGTTGTGGCTGTTCTATCATTTCATTTGATGTAATCACTGCGCCTTCATTACCATCTATGACATCTATGTTTGTATAATACACATGAACAAATGTATTGCCACCGTCAAAAATCTTATCGGTTTTCATACGTACTTTAAGTAAATCGTTTTTAAGTACGTACTCCACATCTTGAGCATCTCTTCCCGTGATAATGATTTTATTTTCCGTAGACTTTACCAGATTTACGGTCATAAGGTCATAAACCTTTATGGTATTAAATTGCGGAATTGTAAGCTCTATGGGAGTTTGTGCATGTGTAAACGAGACAACTAAAAGGAGTATTGCTGTGATTGCAGTTTTCATAAAAATGGTTTTGACTAAAGACCTACAAAGTTAGGACTTGTTACACCTAAGCTTTGCTAAAAAACAAAAAGCAGGCTCCTCAACCTGCTTTTCACTAACCAAAAACCATAAATTTTGAAAACTATTGTTGCTTTTAAACACTTTTAGGGAAAGGGTAAATGCTAAAACAGCCTCAAGTAATAAACCTTAGCAGCGTATTACAATGCAAATATGCATGGCATTTTATGTAAACATAAAAATGTTCTGATGAATCAAATAATAATCTTTAAAAGGTAATTTAAATCGATAAAATTACTTTAAATTGAAATAATAAGGCGGCTTAGTTAGTTACGACCTCTTAAAACTAAATAACATTTCTACACTATCAGCGGCAATTCTAGCTTTAAGCTGATTGTCTTCATAGTAATAATAGATACTTTTAGGAAACTCATTTTGGGGATTTACCGCTTCAAAATAATTCTTTTTGAAATCTCTGAGTCTAAATAAAGTAGGTTCCTCATTTACGCCAGATACTGTCAAAGTCCATGTGCTTTGTACTTTATGGAGTAATAATATCTCTTTGAAAACAGTATCATTTTCAACCATGGTATAACCCAAACCATTATAAATAGAGTCGTTCATCTTATGCCAATTCTCATAAGTTGTACGACCTGGTTTATCATTAGTGCGTTGCCAATTACCTAATAACCAATCAAAATTTTGTTTTGAAGACGTGTCCTGTTTGCAAGAAACGAGTAATAACAGTGTAACTAGTATGTATAGATAATTACTCATATCAATGTTTTTTACCTTTCCAGGTTCCACCATATTTATAAGCTGGTAGAGATTGGTGAATTTCTGTACATGTTTTACAGCAGAAAATCCATTCTTTACCAGCTTTTATTTGTACTCTATACAAGACTATATCTTCCTTATTACAAGTCGCACATAGTTTTGTTTTCATGCTATTGTTCTACGGCTGCGCGACTTCCCACCATCCAGAAATCAAGATGTTTCTTCACAAGGTCTGCATTTTTTACTTTTACATAAACCTCGTCGCCTAGGGTATAGGTGTTCTTTGTTTTACGGCCTACTACCGCAAACTGGTCGTCTACATACTCATAACTATCATCATCTAAATCACCTAAACGCACCATGCCTTCACATTTATTTGCGATTATTTCTACATAAATACCCCAATCTGTTACTCCTGAAATAACGCCCAGAAATTGCTCGTCGTCATGGTCTTTCATGAATTTGATTTGCATGTATTTTATAGAATCACGCTCTGCTTGCGAGGCTAGAATCTCCATGTCTGTACTGTGGCTACATTTTTCTTCATAAGCACCTTCACTTACTGACTTGCCACCATCAAGATAATGTTGCAGCAATCTATGAACCATCACGTCAGGATATCGACGTATAGGAGATGTAAAGTGAGAGTAATAATCAAATGCAAGACCGTAGTGACCTATGTTTTGAGTAGAATAAACTGCTTTAGACATGGTTCTTATGGCAAGTGTATCTACCATATTTTGCTCTTTACTACCTTTTACATCTTCCAGTAATTTGTTCAGCGATTTTGTAACGGTACTGCGATCACGTAAATCTAGTTTATGACCAAATTTTACCACCACATTTGCAAGCGCGCCTAGTTTTTCATCATTTGGCTCATCGTGAATACGATATACAAATGTTTGCTTAGGTTCACGTTTTCCTATAAAAGCAGCTACTTTACGATTTGCAAGTAGCATAAATTCTTCTATGAGTTTGTTTGCATCTTTAGATGTTTTAAAATAAACACCTACAGGCTCTGCACTTTCGTTGAGGTTGAATTTTACTTCGGTTTTGTCAAAACTCAATGCCCCATCTTCCATACGCTGGTTACGCATTTTCTTGGCCAGTCTATCAAGTGTTAAGGTTGCTTCAACGATATCTGGGTTTATGGTTGTTCGCTTTCGCGAAAGCGAAATATCTTCAGGAATAATGCCTTCACCAGTTTCTATGATGTGTTGTGCCTCTTCATAAGCAAAACGCTGATCAGAATGAATAACGGTACGGCCAAACCACTGTTTCAACACTTTACAGTCGTTATCCATTTCAAAAACTGCCGAAAAACACAATTTATCCTCATGCGGATTCAAAGAACAAACTCCATTTGAAAGTACCTCTGGCAGCATAGGAACTACACGATCTACAAGGTAAACAGAGGTTGCACGATTGTAAGCTTCTTCATCTAGAATACTGTCTACAGGCAAATAATGAGAAACGTCTGCAATGTGAATACCTATTTCATAATTGCCATTTTCTAACTTTTTAAACGATAATGCATCATCAAAATCCTTAGCGTCTGCAGGGTCTATAGTGTATGTCAACACATCACGCATATCACGACGTTTTGTAATCTCGTCTGCTGTTATGGTTGTATTTATACTGTCTGCATATTGCTCTACCTCTACCGGAAATTCATAAGGCAAACCATATTGCGCGAGTATTGCATGAATCTCTGTATTATGTTCTCCTGGGTCACCGAGGATGGATTTTACAGAACCCGTAGGTGAATCTTGTTTATCGTTCCAGTCTGTAAATTCTACGAGAACAACTTGACCGTCTTTGGCACCATTAATTTTAGAGCCTGGTATAAAAAAGTCCTTCTGCACTTTAGGGTCGCTCACTTTTACAAAGGCAAACTTGTCGTGAACTTCTATGGTTCCTACAAACTCCGTACGCTTGCGCTCTATAACTCTAGTAATCTCACCTTCTGGCTGCTGTCCTCTTCTACGGTGATAGACGTATACTTCTACCCTATCACCATTAAGTGCTTGACCTAATGCGCGGCGAGGTATCATAATATCTTCTTCAAGTTCCTCGGTAATAACATAACCTGTTCCACGGGAACTTATATCTATTCTACCGGTGTAGTAATCTATAGCTTTTACAAGTTTGTAACCACCACGATCTACCTCTTCTATCTTACCAGTTGATTTAAGGGAATGTAATTTTTTAATTACCTGATTGCGACCACTGGTATCTGTAATGCCCAGTGCGGCGCAAACTTGCTTGTAATTAAAGGTTTTATTTGCATCTTTCTTTAAGACATTTACAACACTTTGAGAAAGGTTGAGCAATTTAGTCTTAGTAGGTTTATTCTTCTTTTTCATATATAGCACAAAGTTAGTGTATTATGTGCAAGTAGTGTTTAAAAGCTACGTTAACGATATGGCTTGTACTACAAAATATTCCAGATTAGATTGTTAAGATTACCTTTAAATACGGTATAAGAGTTTGAAGTTTTTAAGGTTATACACAATATATATAATCATCTTTTTTTCTTTTAAAATTTCTAAAAATAAATGATTATTATTATGTGGTGTGAATAGCGGTATAACTTTTAGATTTAAAAAATTGGTTTACAAGTTTTATAAGTTTATGAGCATTTACACACAGTTTATACACAGGTTAATGTATTGGTAACATGTTTTTTAGATAGTTCTGTACACAGCTGTTTATAACCTGAAGTTTTCATATTTTACAGTAAATGGGGTGAAATATTCTTGTTCATTAGCATCGGTTTTGTGCTTACAAGTAGCTAAAAAATAGCTTACTTAAAATTGCTATAAATCCGTTTTAAAAGTCATATGGACTATTTACTTTACATACACAACATAATTATTTTACATTTTCTTAACAGCCTGTGAGCAGGTTATAAGCTGTTAAAAACAGAAAGTGTTAATAGCCTTTTAACCAGCTTTAAAATGCTAGTTTTGTAAACATATAAAGCTACATCATGAACATATCCATAGGTAACGACCATGCAGGACCAGATTATAAACAAGCTATTCTTACCATGCTTCAGGAGCGTGGCCATAAGGTTACAAACCACGGTACAAACACCACAGAAAGTGTAGATTACCCTGATTTTGCACACAAGGTAGCACAGGATATTGAAAACGATTCCGCTGAACTAGGTATAGTTATATGCGGTAGTGCACAAGGTGTTTCCATGACTGTTAACAAGTATGCTGCGGTACGTGGAGCGGTGTGCTGGACTAAAGAAATAGCAAGTCTTGCTCGAGAGCATAATAATGCAAACGTGCTTTGTATTCCTGCACGATTTACGTCCATACCGCAAGCAGTTGCCATGGCCGAGACATTTCTCGATACAACGTTTGCAGGCGGCCGTCACGCAACACGTGTTGATAAAATAGCTTGTTCATAATTTCGCTTTCGCGAAAGCGTAACAGTAACAACCCGACTACCTAATCAATGGATTTAAGTAAGCGAAAAGCCTATATGGATTTGGGAAATGCCCTACCACGGCAATACACACACCTAAATTTTGATAATCATTGTTACTGGCGCATTGCGCTAGACAATACCTTGTTTGCAAAATGGAAAGATGTTGTTCCAGCACCGGCATATCGAAACATAACAGAAGAGCAGCTGGATTTCGTGATTCATCTTTTAAAGAAGTATCAGGAAGATGAGCAGCTGTTGCATGAGCATAATAGAATATCACTGGCTTATAGGGGTAAGGTTTAGTTAAGACTTATGACTTCAGATTTATGAGGTTTTCAACTGTGAGCTTTTGATTTGAAAATAGACTTTAATAGTTAGATTTAATTAAGAAAAAGAAGATTTCCGCCTGCGCGGAAATGGTATTATGAAAAAAGAGGCTGCTATTATTGTACATCAACTGCGCACAGCTATAAATCCGCAAAAGAAATTGCTGGAAATATGGCGTGATCTTGATGAATTTGAAGAAGACGAAAAACAAGAAACGCTCGATGTACTCGACGCTACGCGTCAGGAACTTATGGCTACGGGCGATGAGGAATTTGGCAATATGCTCGAGAAAATAATTACTGATATTAGGATAGGCGTACGACCACCACAGCCTAAGGTTGTTCCTAAGAGGTTTTAGGGAGTCGTTCCTGGAAACAAGAAATAAGAAGCAATAAATTAGAAGTGAAATTTTAGAATATTGTGGCCATTTAATTTATCGCTTTACTCTCTGAAAAAGATTTAGTTACTGATTTCATGAAGACTTCCCTAGAAAAACAACATTCAACTTATGAAAATAATCACTAAAACTTTTAATGAACTTACACTAAATGAGCTTTATGCACTGTTACAATTACGTTCAGAAGTTTTTGTTGTGGAGCAGGATTGTGTGTATCAAGATGTGGACGGTAAGGACCAGAAAGCGATACATATTTTAGGTTATGAAGGTGATACACTCGTAGCATATACGCGTATTTTTAAACCTGGTGATTATTTTGAACAGTCAAGTATAGGGCGCGTGGTGGTGAGTCCTGATTATAGAAGAAAGGATTATGGTAAGGAGATTATGGTAGCTAGCATCGCTTTCGCGAAAGCGAAAAACTACCCATCCATCAAGATTTCAGCACAATGTTACCTTGATAAATTCTACACAGATTTAGGTTTTACAGCAATTGGCGAAACCTATTTGGAAGATGGTATACCGCACCATGCGATGGTTTTGAATTTCTAGTTTTAAACTAAATGCGTTTTGGTTGGTCAAAAGCAATTAGCCGGCCAGCTCATGAAGTTATTGATTCCTTTTTTATTGGTTTTGCTCTTTATACCAGAGAAGGAAAGCTTGCTTTGCAACGAAGTGAGCACTTTAAAAATAACTATCGTTCCAACTTTTAAAGGCTCGCCGCTAGAGCAAGATACTTGGTATGTAACTCGCAATGGCGATTCTATCCAAGTAGACAAATTACGATTTTACCTCACACAGTTTTCTGGATTAAATAAAAACGGTGAGCAGCTTATAGCCACGGACACTGCATTTTTAGTAGACGCGTTTGATGCAACATCATTGGAACTTTCTATTCCGCTAGTTAAAGAGTTGGCTTTAGAATCGTTGCATTGCAACTTAGGAGTACCCAATAAATTACATGAAGCTGGAGCACTCGCTGGAGCGCTTGACCCTATTAACGGCATGTACTGGGCATGGCAAAGTGGTTTTATCAATTTTAAACTAGAAGGAACAAGTCCTAGCTGCCTTACTCGAAAGAATAAATTCATGTACCACATAGGTGGTTATAAAGAGCCATTTGCCACAACGCAGGAATTACATTTTGAGTTTGCTAAAAATATAGATAACAACCTTGTCATCGCGGTGGACATAGAGCCATTCTTAGCATCGAACGATTTAAAGACAACAAATCAACTTATGATTCCTGGACAGCAGGCACATGACCAGTCACTTAAACTCCCTAAATTATTTACGTGCTATGAGAAATAAGATAGGCAAATTTGGTTTTTTGGGATTTATCGCATTTGTAATGTGCAGTTTCATTGCTTTGAAGTTGCATAAAGCAATGCTAGACTATCCATCATACTGGCCAGCGCCAGCTTATGATTTTGTGAAAAACCCAGTGACTGACGACGGTTTTGAGCTAGGACGACAACTGTTTTATGATGGTATTTTATCGCGAGATGGAACCATTTCATGTGCAAGCTGCCATTTACAAGCAACAGGTTTTACACATGTAGATCATGATTTGAGTCATGGAATAGATGGTCGCATAGGAACCAGAAACTCACTAGCATTGGTAAATCTAGCTTGGAGCACCTCGTTTATGTGGGATGGCGGCGTGAATCATCTAGACATGCAAGCACTGCAACCCATAACCAGTGAGAACGAAATGGATAGTTCCTTGAAAGACGTCGTTCTTAAATTACAAGTACAGCCTGCATATCGCAAGTTGTTTTATAAAGCATTTAAGGACAGTACCATCACTGGTCAGCATACTTTAAAAGCGCTATCGCAATTCACAGTTTCTTTGGTTTCCTCAAATTCTAAGTACGATAAGTTTATACGTAATGAAAAAGGTGGTGATTTTACCGCGCAGGAAAAAAATGGATTGGCATTGTTTAGAAATCATTGTGCCAGCTGTCATACGGAGCCGCTGTTTCAAGTTCAAGACTTTAAGAACAACGGCCTTTCCATAGACCCAACACTTAATGATTATGGTCGATATAATATCACAAAGAATAAAGCAGATTCGCTGCATTTCAAGGTACCGACATTGCGTAACATAGAATTTACAGCACCATATATGCACGATGGTCGTTTTGAAAGTTTAAGAGCGGTTATAGCTCATTATAATGACCTTGACACACAAAGCATATCGTTATCCAAAGAGCTCAAAAACCCGATGAGGCTAACGCCTAACGAGCAAACAGACCTGGTGGTGTTTTTAAAAACCCTGTCAGACTATGAGTTTTTATATGACCCAAAATTCTCTTTCCCTAAAAACTTACAATAATTGCATCAACCATTGATATGAAAAACAAGACACTTTACTTAGTAATGCTGCTCATAGTAAGCAGCCTGCACGCCCAAACTAATCCAGTGATTACCTCGTGGTTGCAAAATACTACAGGTATCACCGGTAGACATTATGTGAGCGGAAACCCTACGCCTATCGTAGATAACGTAGCTGCAAATGTGCAGCAGGTTCAATATTCAGCAAATTGGGTTTATGTAAATGCAACGGGAATTCCAGCTTATATTACGGGTCCTTTTTTAGATAGGAATCCGTCGCTGGCGACTGATCAAAATGCGATTTATAGATTTCCATTAACACCTTCACAAAATACAGGAACACCTAGCGTAACAACTGGCGGAAACATTGGGGTTTTTATTAACGGTGTTTCGCTTTTTGATTATCGCGATGGCGTTGCTTGGAACAATACTACCCAAGCACTATGTGGTGGTCCAGGAAACCCTACCTGTCCTGGAGGGCCAGCTGCTTCACAAGCATGGAACAGAGACGCAATTCCTGCAGAGATGGCAGGTTTTGACTGTAACAAGGCGCACCCTGCAAACGGCAACTACCACCACCACCAGAATCCAAGTGCTTTTGATTTAGATTTAATAGTGTTATCAAACATTTGCTCAACCTATCCTGCAGACGGGCTCTATGTCATAGACCCAAATGCGCACTCGCCATTAATAGGGTTTGCATACGATGGTTTCCCTATTTATGGAGCTTACGCATTTGCAAACACAAACGGTACAGGAGCCATAACAAGAATGAAATCTAGCTACCAGTTGCGTACCAATACCACTAGAGTAAATGGTCCGGCTGTAAACGCCACCTATTTTAACGGATATTTCAGAGAAGATTACGTCTACGTTGCAAACTCCGGAACAGATTATCTAGACGAACACAACGGTAGGTTTGCTATAACTCCAGAGTACCCTAACGGAACTTATTGTTATTATGCAACCGTAGACGCAAACCATAACAGCGCATATCCCTATGTCGTGGGACCTACTTTTTATGGAAATAAAACCGCTAGCAAAGTGACATCTGTTAACGAATCAACAACGCCCTACACACTGAGCAATGAAAACCATGCACTTAATGATTTGATGATATACCCAAACCCTGCCCAAGATTTTGTTGCCATTCAAACAGCAATTACCTATGGTGACCTACAGGTTGAATTAATAAACAGTCTAGGGCAAGTGGTTAAAGAAGAAAAAATATTACAGGGAAGTACGCTTAGTATTATAGACACCACATCGCTCTATAATGGGATTTATTTCTTGAAAATCACCAGCGCGTCACATGCGGTAACGCACAAGATTATCATGGAACGATAAGTATATTTAAAATGTTTTGATGTAAGGATTTCGCTTTCGCGAAAGCGAAAATAGGAACATCCATCATGCACTAATAATCACGAGAAAATGAAAAATATTCTTATTATAGCAACCATTGCTGCTTCCTACTTGTCTTGTGCTCAAACAGTAGGGTTGCAACGCCACGATGCAGAAACGTTAGACGATGGCTATGTGCTGTTTGCACCTATATCCAGTACAAATACGTTTCTCATAGATAAATGTGGTAAAGAAGTAAACCGCTGGAATGGAACCACGAGACCAGGGCAGTCAGTATATTTATTACCTAATGGCGATTTGTTGCGTACAGGAAATGTCAATAACAATTCCTTTAATGCTGGTGGTAAAGGTGGTCTCATACAACGTATGGACTGGAGTGGTAATATACTATGGAGTTACACCGTTTCTAGCACGACAGAGCTACAGCACCACGATGTGAAAATGTTGCCTAACGGTAACGTACTCATTATAAGTTGGGAACTCAAAACTGCCGCCCAAGCGATAGCTGCTGGTAGAAATCCAGCACTCACAGCTGCTGACGTGTGGTCAGAAAAAATTATAGAAGTACAACCTAGCGGCACAAACGGCGGCACAATCGTTTGGGAATGGCATTTGTGGGACCATCTAACACAAAACTTTGATGCGTCTAAACCTAATTATTCTGCCACTGCAAGTGAGCCTGGACTTATAAATCTTAATTACAATGCAACGGCAAATCAAGAAGACTGGATACACTTGAACTCCGTAGATTACAATCCTGCATTAGACCAAATTCTATTGAGCTCTCATGGTTTTGATGAGGTGTGGATAATAGACCACAGTACAACAACTGCTCAGGCATCATCCCATTCAGGAGGAAATTCAACTAAAGGTGGCGATTTATTATACCGCTGGGGCAATCCACTAGCTTACGGTAATGGAACTACGGCATCTAAAGTTCTGGATGGACAGCATAACGCTTACTGGGTAGAGGCCGGATTTCCATACGCTGGTGAAATCATGATTTTTAATAATGGTACGGGTCGTAATTTTTCTACCGTTGAAATTATAAATACCCCACAAACGGGTTTTACGTATAACACGTCGTTGCCTTATGCGCCAGCCACAACCTCATATACCTACAATGCTGGTAATACAGAAAATTTTTATGCCCAAAACATCTCTGGCTCACAATTGCTATCAAACGGAAACGTGCTCATATGTAATGGACCTGCCGGTATCTTTACGGAAGTGAACCCAGCCGGAAACGAAGTCTGGAAATATACAAATCCAGTAAATGCTACCGGTACCATAGCCCAAGGCGCGACTGCAGCTCAGAACGCGGTTTTTAGAGCAACGTTTTACCCAACCACTTTCTCCGGTTTTAGTGGACGGACCTTGACTACAGGAGGAACTTTAGAGAATTCAAATAGCATGTCTGCAGGTTGCACACTTACGTTATCTATGGAAGAAATGAGCGCTACTATTTCTCCATTTAGCATAGTGCAGAATCCTTCATCTGGTAGTGTTTCTATATACAATCCTAATCATGACCCTGCACAAATTATCACTATTACAAACACGGCTGGTCAGCAAGTATTAAGTCAAAAATGGAAGGATGCTGGAGATACCTTAATCATTGATATTTCCAGTTTTAAAGCTGGTATCTATCTGGTTCAACTGGATGATAACGGTAAGCTACAAACGCAAAAACTTATAGTCAACTAGCACCTGAAAATCACTAATCATCATGATGCTCATCATGGTTGCCAAAAACCTTAAAAATAATTCCTGCGCTTAGTATAAAACCATCGTTTGGCGCATAGATTTCGCTAAAGGTAGGCGTTCCATTAGTCACGCTCACAGTAGGCGTAAACTTGTCCTGTCTACGGTCTGTAAGATTCTCAAAGTTTAGGAAAAGGTGTCCCCATTCAAAATTGCGCATTGCTAGCAATCCCATGGTAACAAAATTAGTTGCTGTGGTGCCGTTTGATAATAATTGGTTACCCGTGTAATAGGTCTCAAAACCTAGTCGCCATTGTTCGGTTTCGTACATAATAACGCTACCAGCATTGTGCTTTGCAGTAAGTGGCTTTTGCGGATTCCCGTCCAAGAAATTAAGCTGCGTGTCTATAAATGCATAGTTCAAGAACCATTTAAAATCATGATAGCTAAATTTTAAGTTAGTTTCAGCACCACGGCTCAACGTAGATTTTGATGCATTTTCATAGCTAAATGTATTGTCATCTGTAATATTGAGCAGTAATCCATTTCTTATCGCGGTCACGTAAAATAGCTGGTTTGCAGAGAAACGCAGCTCGTCTGTAAGCTGCATGCTGTAGTTGAAATCGAGATTAACTCCATAGGAGGTCTCGACTTTTAGGGCATCTTTATCTATGGCGAGAACGTTCTGAAAATTTAATCGCTCGGCATCTTCCGTAAACAAGTCTGGAATTTTATAGCCCAGACCACCGCCGAACCTACTAGTGAAGGAGCCGGCATCTTTGTAAAGTAAGGAGAATCTAGGTAGTGCAAATACTCCCCAGTCTGCAGCATAGTCGGTGCGAAAACCAGTCTCTAGAATCCAGTTTATAGAAAGGTCTGTGACGTTATTTATAAAAGCGCCAACCGTTGTATCTTTTTGGTCACGAGCATTAATTGCTCCCAGCTCTTCAAAATCTGACGAGTACAGGTT
>JANQTO010000332.1:0-1404 GCA_030731685.1 Nonlabens sp. | reverse complement strand
TTGCACCTATAACCCAGTCAGTTTTTGCAGTGGACGTTTTGTAGGTAGCCTCAGTAAACGTATTCACCTGTTTTCCCTCAAATCTAAAGCCTGGTGTTAAAAGCGTTCTGTCAAATAATGCAATGCTGTTCTTAAACCGCAGCGCACTATCGTCAGTAAGTTTTGTTTCCCAAACAGCCTGCGTGCTCAATCGCTGCGATTCATTTGTTTCTTTGTAGCCCGTTCCATTATTATTAATGGCATTTAACTCGCCTCCGGCACGGTTATCATAGGTTCCGTTGAGTCCTAACCATAATGTTGTTTTATCAGATGGATAGTAAAAAACCTTTGGGTTTATGGAAATGGTTTTAGCATCTGGTAGGTTGGAAAAGCCGTTATTATCTGGGTCGTAAGCACGTTGTGAGTTTCCAGATGCATAGAGTGTTGTTCCCCATTTTTCATTACGTGCACTATAAAAAACATTTCCTGTATAACCTTGCGCCTGCGTGCCTACGGTCATAAGGTCAAGTACTGGCTCGTCGTCTGGCAACTTAGATTGCATGTTTACGAGTCCAGCGATTGCGCCACCACCGTAAAGCGTAGAGGCACTTCCTTTTATAATTTCAAATTGTGCGATGTCCAGCGGCGGAATTTGCATGATGCTCAAACCTCCTGCAAAACCACCATAAAGCGGAAAACCATCTTTTAATAGTTGCGTGTAACGTCCATCAAGACCTTGTATGCGTATGGACTGGTTTGCGCTGCTTTGTGAGGTTTGCTGCATTTGAATACCAGTACTTTCACGCAAAACCATGGCGATGTTTGTGCTGTTCATGGCCGTTTTTTCTACAAGCTCTTCGCCACCTATAAATTCTATACGCGTAGGCGTGCGCGAGAATGAGCGTGTGCTTCGCGTACTTTGTATAACTATCTCGCCTAGTGATTCCTGTTGCTCATTCTCTAGAAAAACAGAAATACCAGCCATTTCAGGAACTTTAAATGCTATGGTTTGGGTTTTATAGCCTTCTAGCGTTATCGTTGCCTTGTAATCTCCAGGTTCTAAAGAATTAAATGTCGCAACGCCGTTGATGGAAGATACGATTGTCGCATTATTATTTTTGATTACAACGGTAGCATCCTTGAGTGGCTCGTTGGTCGCTAGACTTATGATGGTAATTGAAAAGTTGTGGGTTTGTGTGGATTGCGCTTTCGCGAAAGCGGCAAAAATCAATAAGAAAATACTCAAAACGGCACCTCTCATAAAAGCAATGTTATTAGTTAAATAATTGCCGGCAAAGGTCGCGTATTTGTGCTAACCCTGAAAACTGAGCAAAATATCACTAAAAAAAGTTCCTTTAAATTCTACTTTGGCTTATCCATCTTAAGAATATGCAACTCTACACGCCTGTCTAGCTTATCTATGCC
>JANQTO010000331.1 GCA_030731685.1 Nonlabens sp. | reverse complement strand
GAATACATTCAAAAGATAAAGGACGCAGCAACATTCCAACAAGGTCTTGCTACATTGCGACAGCTATCATTTGGCATGCTCGACATGCACTGGCACGGCTCTGACCCAAGCAATGTAACCGATGTGAAAAAATACGAACAGGAAATATTTGAAAAAACTGACTTGTATCCAGACGTAGCAACCAGCTGCATGAGTACAGCCTTCAGCCATATTTTTCAAGGTGGTTATAGCGCAGGATATTACAGTTATAAATGGGCCGAAGTGCTCGATGCAGACGCTTTTGAACTTTTTCAGGAGCGCGGAATATTTGACAAAGAAACGGCAACAAAATTTAAGGAACATGTCCTATCCAAGGGTGGAACAGAAAACCCGATGTTGTTGTATAGACGCTTTCGCGGAAGCGAACCAAACGCAAACGCACTGCTTAAAAGAGCAGGCCTTATCACATAAAACAAACCATGCCAGAAGTTAAATTAGAACCAGACAAATGGGTAGACCGCTACAGCGACTATCTTTATAATTTCACCATATCGCGTATAAACGACGGTGTGCTGGCGCAGGATTTAGTTTCTGAAACCTTTCTTGCTGGTCTAAAAAGTGCTGCAAATTTTCAAGGAAAAAGTACGGAGCGCACGTGGCTCATATCTATACTCAAACGTAAAATTATAGACCAATATCGCAAGTCAAACAGCCGTAAAGGCAAGGCCGAAGTACGCATGAGCTACCTAAACAGCGACCAAGATGGTGACTGGCTCGAGGAACAAGCACGCGACCTGCGCAACCCAACGGTAGAAGATGAAATAGAGCAAACCGAACTAGGAAATGCACTTAACGCTTGTATTGCTAAACTACCTGAGCGATATGCAACTATCTTTGTGCAAAAGACCATAGACAAACTAGATACCGAGTTTATTTGTAAGGAGCACGATATCACGCCGTCCAATCTTTGGGTGATAATTCACCGGGCACGCGTCCAGTTGATGGACTGTCTAAAAACAGAATGGTTCGAAGAAGATTAACATGGGAAGAATTTTTATAACCTGCGAGGACGCAAACATACTAAGTACTAGAAATCAGTACGACGACTTAGACTCTAAGGAACGTTTTAGATACAAATTACACCACGGCCACTGTCCACAGTGTCGCTCTATAGATAAACGCAATGCACTGTTCACTTCTAAACTCAACTTCTTGGGCTGGAAACGTCTGAGTGATGCCCAGAAAAAATCTATAAAAGCGAGTGTGCGCGCTGCGTTGAAAAAGTAATATCAACCATAGCCAGTTCACATACTATCACCACAATATTCTTAAGATTACACATTAAAGTATAAAATAAAATACTAGCCATAGGACTGGTATAGCCTCTACAAACAAACTTGCGTAATAATCAGATTTGGCAGTATTTGCGTAGTAAATACTCAAGCAAGTAACAACGCAAATAAGATATAAATGGGTCAAACCAAGGTCCAAGGCAAACGGTGAAGCGTTATAATAAGTATTGAAAAAAAGTAGCGCAAAAATCACAGACACGTAGCCCAGCAATTTGGTTCGTTTTAATCCTAAAACCTGCGGCAATGTTTGGATGTGCGTTTTGTCATATTTTATGTCTCTAATTTCAAAAGGGATACACAGCGCAAAAACAAAAAAGAATATTCCTAAAGCAAGGAAAGCTAGTTGTTCATCTATCCAAACAAACCTGTCATAATTACAGAAACAACAAAATGTGCTTCCAACATATTTTCTTAACGCAGCGAGTTCTGTATTATTTATGTATGCAGCAATTAAAATTGTCCAACTTAGCGCAACTATAGGTAATTTTAGAAACACAAAACTTCTGAGATTCTTACCGAAAATAAATGGAAACGTGTATAGAAGCCCTAAAATAATTAAGGCAGTAAGAAAGCCATAAATATGAGTGAACTCTGGAATGAGTAGCACAAAACCGACAACTGCCACACAAACGGTCAACGCTACAACCGGCAGTTTAAAGCGAAAATCCCTACCAATTCTCACCAAGTCACCATACTTCATAAAATTATAAGCACATAGCACCAGGCAAAATTGGAGCACATAAAATAAAGGTGCCGACACACTGCTAGGATTATTACCGGAAATAACAAAAGACAATGCCACAAAACAAAAAGCAACGTGCAAACTGCTCCGTATATAAAAGTCTAAAACCTGCTTAAACATCTTCATAAATCAAAAGTACTTGAACTGGTTAATAACTATGCTAAAAGCGTTGAAAAATAAACGGTTTACAAACTTACAACTGTTAGTTTAAACCAGACACTTCGACTATTTTTGTGCAACTTTTTAAGCCCTAAATAGCGCCCATGAACACTGACTCTTTTGCCTTAAGACACATAGGTCCACGACCTGCAGACTTACAAGAAATGCTCGACACTATAGGTGTAGACTCTATAGAACAGCTTATTTATGAAACCGTTCCAGCAGGTATACGTCTCCAAAAAGAACTTGAACTGGACCCAGCGATGAGTGAGTACGAGTTTCTGAAGCATATTCAAGAACTGGGAAATAAGAACAAGCAGTTTCGTAGCTTCATAGGTTTAGGCTACAATGCAGCAATTATTCCTGCGGTGATTCAACGCAACATATTAGAAAACCCGGGCTGGTATACAGCTTATACACCATATCAAGCCGAAATTGCTCAAGGCCGCTTAGAAGCCCTGCTCAATTACCAAACCATGATTACAGACCTTACGGGTATGGAATTGTCTAACGCGTCGCTCTTAGATGAGTCTACCGCTGCAGCCGAGGCTATGACCCTATTGTTATCTGTTCGTGAGTCGGCTCAGAAAAAAGCTGGTGCAGTAAAGTTTTTCGTTGACGAGAACTGTTTGCCACAAACAAAAGAATTACTTAAAACACGTGCCATACCGCTTGACATCGAGCTCGTCGTAGGCAATCCGCTGGAAATGGACATGAGCGACCTGTACTACGGCGTGCTCTTGCAGTATCCTGGTGCGAGTGGTCGTGTGATTGATTATACCGCTTTCGCGAAAGCGTGCCACAACAAAAACATACGTATAGCAGTAGCTGCAGACATACTTTCACTAGTATTGCTGGAAGCTCCTGGACATTGGGGTGCTGACGTGTTTGTAGGAA
>JANQTO010000330.1 GCA_030731685.1 Nonlabens sp. | reverse complement strand
ATAAGAAAAAGATCAAACCACGTTACTCTTGTGTTGGGTCAAACTAATAACACTGAGGCAAAAGAAGCATAATGGGACAAAAGACAAATCCAATAGGGAATCGTTTAGGTATCATCAGAGGTTGGGAATCTAACTGGTACGGTGGTAATGATTATGGCGACAGGCTTGCTGAAGACGATAAAATAAGAAAATATATACATGCGCGTCTTGCAAAAGCGAGTGTGTCTAGAGTTATCATAGAGCGTACTTTGAAATTGGTTACTATAACAATCACTACCGCAAGACCAGGTATTATTATCGGTAAAGGTGGACAAGATGTTGATAGACTTAAGGAGGAGCTTAAAAAAATAACTTCTAAGGATGTTCAAATTAATATCCATGAGATAAAAAGACCTGAAGTTGATGCGTTTTTAGTTGCTTCAAGCATATGTCGTCAAATTGAAAATCGTATTTCTTATAGAAGAGCGATTAAGATGGCAATAGCTGCTGCTATAAGAATGAATGCTGAAGGTATTAAAGTACAAATTTCTGGTCGTGTAAATGGTGCAGAGATGGCTCGATCGGAATCTTATAAAGAAGGTCGTATACCTCTTTCTACTTTCCGTGCTGATATTGATTATGCTCTTGCAGAAGCGCATACTACATATGGTAGATTAGGTATAAAGGTATGGATTATGAAAGGCGAGGTATATGGTAAGCGTGAGCTATCACCACTTGCTGGAATGACCAAAAAACAATCAGGTAAAGATGGTGCTGCTGACTCAAGAGGAGGCAACAGACGTCGAAGAAAATAAAAGCTAGTTATGTTACAACCTAGAAAGACAAAATTTAGAAAGCAACAGAAGGGCCGAATGAAAGGTAATTCTGAACGTGGTAATCAATTGGCTTATGGAACTTTTGGTATAAAATCATTAGATACTGAGTTCGTTACTTCACGTCAAATAGAAGCGGCTCGTATTGCGGCAACAAGATTTATGAAGCGTGAGGGTTCCCTATGGATTAAAATTTTCCCAGACAAGCCTATTACCAAAAAGCCTCTTGAGGTACGTATGGGTAAGGGTAAGGGAGCTGTAGAGTATTGGGTTGCCGTTGTTAAGCCAGGTAGAATATTGTTTGAGATTTCGGGAGTTCCTTTTGAAGTCGCTAAAGAAGCTCTAAGGCTTGCCGCTCAAAAGTTACCGGTAAAAACGAAACTTATAGTCGCTCGCGATTATCAAGAACAATAGTATATTATGAAACAATCAGAAGTTAAAGGTTATTCTTTAGAAGAATTAAAGGATAAATTAGCAGAGACTCAGAATACTTTTTCAGCAATGAGACGTACGCACGTTGTTTCTCCAGTGGAGAATACGTCTGTACTTCGTGGTTTAAGAAGAACGATAGCTAGACTGAAAACAGCAATAAATAATCAATAGTGCGACTGGAAATGGAAACAAGAAATCTAAGAAAAGAGCGTATAGGTGTTGTTAAAAGTAACAAGATGGATAAAAGCATCGTTGTCACTGAAGTAAAAAGACAAAAGCACCCTATGTATGGTAAGTTCGTACTTAAGACTAAGAAGTATGTGGCTCATGATGAAAAGAATGAGTGTAACGAAGGTGATACTGTTCGTATCATGGAAACTCGTCCTTTAAGTAAGACAAAGAACTGGAGATTAGTTGAAATTTTAGAAAGAGCTAAATAATGATACAACAGGAATCAAGATTAAAAGTTGCAGATAATACAGGGGCTAAAGAGGTTTTATGTATTCGTGTGCTTGGTGGTACTAAAAGAGGGTATGCCTCAGTAGGTGATAAGATAGTTGTATCCGTTAAAGAAGCTACTCCGAATGGTAATACCAAGAAAGGTTCTGTTTCTACCGCGGTAGTAGTTCGTACTAAGAAAGAAGTTAGAAGACCAGATGGTTCTTACATTAGGTTTGATGATAACGCTTGTGTTCTTTTGACGCCTAACTCTGAGATGAAAGGTACTCGTGTTTTTGGACCGGTTGCCAGGGAGCTTCGTGACAAGCAGTTTATGAAGATTGTTTCACTGGCACCTGAGGTGCTATAAATAAAAAGTGATGTTAAAAGTTAAATTGAAAGCTGGTGATACTGTAAGGGTAACAACTGGCGAACACAAAGGCGCCGAAGGTAAAATCGTTCGCGTTTTCAAAGAAAAGAATAAAGTTATAGTGGAAAACGTAAACATGGTTTCTAAACACCAGAAACCTAGTGCAACGAATCCTCAAGGTGGAATTAAAGAGAAAGAAGCTCCCATTCAAATTTCTAATCTATCATTGATAGACGCAAATGGGAAATCTACTCGTGTTGGTTACCGCATGGAAGATGGGAAAAAGATACGTTTTGCAAAATCTACAAATCAAGCAATTTAGTCATGTCATATATACCAAGATTGAAAACAGATTATCGCGATAGAATCGCTTTAGCTCTTAAAGAAGAATTCGGTTATAAGAATGTGATGCAAATTCCTAAGCTTCAGAAAATAGTTCTAAGCCGTGGTGTTGGAGCTGCAGTCGCTGACAAAAAGTTGGTTGACTACGCAGTAGATGAGTTGACAATGATTACTGGACAGAAAGCTGTTTCAACACTTTCCAAGAAGGACGTTGCTTCTTTCAAGTTGCGTAAAGGCATGCCTATCGGAGCAAAAGTTACTTTAAGAGGTGACCGAATGTATGAATTTCTTGATAGGTTAGTTACCGTTGCCTTGCCACGTGTTCGTGATTTCCAAGGTATCAAAGCTACTGGTTTTGATGGTCGTGGTAATTACAATCTAGGAGTTACAGAGCAAATCATCTTTCCAGAAATTAATATAGACAAAGTAAATAAGATTTCTGGTATGGACATTACGTTCGTAACAAATGCAGAAACAGATAAAGAAGCAAAATCTCTATTAGGTGAATTAGGTTTACCTTTTAAAAAGGACTAATACAATGGCAAAAGAATCAATGAAAGCGCGTGAGCGCAAACGTGAAGCTCTAGTGGCTAAATATGCTGCAAAGCGTAAAGCTCTTAAAGAAGCAGGTGACTATGTAGCTCTACAAAAATTACCTAAAAATGCCTCGCCTGTGAGATTGCATAACAGATGTAAGCTTACTGGTAGACCTAGAGGTTACATGAGACAGTTTGGTATTTCTCG
>JANQTO010000329.1 GCA_030731685.1 Nonlabens sp. | reverse complement strand
GATATGCAAGCTGCTGGTAACGAGGAACTGACTGCAATGTACAAACTACTGGGGCCCTAGTTATTTGAATCACAATACAAGTGTCATGCCGGTATATACTCCTACTACAGTACTATACTGCAGCAAGGAGTGAGCTCAAAAATGAGTAAATGAAGAAATAGCGAAATGCTCCTTCCCAGTAAAACGTGTCTTGTCAACACACACGAGTCTAGATCCTAGACAAGCATGTAAGGACATTTTTGTCAGTTTTAAACATGATTTAAATAATACGCAGACATGTTCCAAAGGCGAACAGTACGATCGCATGACCCAGACGCCAGGGTACGACCATTATTTGTAAATGAAAGTGCTTCGATTCGACCCGTGTGGCCTAAAAGATTGGCCACCACTGCTCCCGTTTCCACATGCAAAAGTCGAATCTGAGAACCATGGTTGGAACAAGCAATATAGCTGGAGTCGGGAGTAAATTGAATGTGCATCACGGCACTCCAACCCGGGCCCAAGTGAATTTTCTGTTCATAGTCGTAATAATAACTAAATGAGTAATCATTGTTGTTGTCATCATCATTGTAAACTGGCACAAGTCTCCACAACTTGATTGTCGCCACATGACTTGCCACTGCCAGATATCGTCCGTTTGGACTGTAGGCAAGCGACGTAATGTAATCTCCTAGATAACTGCGAGTCTCATCGTTGGAATGGCGCAAGGTGCGCACGGCATTACTGTTGAAATTCCACAATTTCACCACTTCATTGTTTTGCGCAAATGCCAATTCGTGACCATTTGGAGAAAAGGCGACCGTTTCCTTGCCACCACTCACTTGGGTTGTTAAGTACCAGCCCGCATAAGCTTTCATATACTTCATGGCATCAAAAATTCCTGTCCACTCAGGCTGCACGGTAATTTCTAAAGTTTTGTCAAAAAGCACGTCCAGCATCGGGATAAGCGATACAAAAGACAGTGCGCCAAAAAGCGCAAAAAACACGTTACAAATTATATTCAGTATGGCGTAGCGTTTGTAAGGCTTTGCATACCTCATAATTTCTTTAAAATGATTCATTTAAGAGATTTGTAAATCGGTTAGGATTTGTTCTATTTTTAGGTTCAGCGCATCTTGCACCTTTCCGTAATTTTCTGGTCTATCTAGCGGCGCTTTTGCACTTATATAAAACTTAATTTTAGGCTCGGTTCCGCTAGGCCTTGCAGCTATTTTAGTACCGTCTTGCAGGTAAAATATAAGCACATTTGCACTAGGAATGTCCATTTTTTCGGTAGTTCCTAGGTCTTTATTGGTGCGCTCGCCCGTTTTATAATCTTCTATGAGCACCACGTTTTGACCAGCTATTTGTTTCGGTGGTTGTGCACGCAGGTCTCGCATCATTTGGTTAATTTCTTCCGCTCCAGCGATTCCTTTTTTAACCAGCGACACCAGTTTTTCTTGGTAGCAACCGTGCTTTACGTAGAGGTCTATGAGTTGTGAGTAGGCTGTTGCATTGTTCGCTTTCGCGAAAGCGTACCATTCACAAGCCAGCAGCGCAGCAGTAACCGCATCTTTATCACGTACAAAATCACCCACCATATAACCAAAACTTTCCTCGCCACCACCGATGAAGTCCTGATTAGGAAAGTCTTCTATCATTTTTGCAATCCACTTAAAACCTGTCAGGCCTTCTTTACATTCTACATTATAGGCAGCCGCGAGGTCGTGCATCATGGGCGTAGAAACGATGGTTGAACCTATAAACGGCGCATTTTTAGTAGATAAATCGGTTTGTTTTAAGAGGAAATCGGTCATGGCAATCATGGTCTGGTTACCATTGAGCAGGACCATGTTACCATCATTATCGCGTACTGCAACACCTAACCGGTCACTGTCTGGGTCTGTGCCTATTACGATGTCTGCATGAATTTCATTTGCCAGCTTCACAGCCATAGCGAGTGCTTCGGGCTCTTCAGGATTTGGCGATTTTACCGTAGGAAAATTACCGTCGGGAAAGGCTTGTTCCTTAACCACATGCAGGTCTGTATAGCCAGCGGCTTTTAGGGTTTCAGGCAGTAGCGTAATGCTCGTGCCGTGTAACGATGTAAACACAATCTTTAATCTAGAGCGGTCCACGTTTCCAGCAATTTTGCCGTTTTTAACAGCATCGTCTATAAATGCTTGGTCATCGCTAGCGTCGAGCAGTTCAATAAGCGCATCGTTGCTTTCAAAAATAATGTCTTTAAACGCTATGGTACTTATAAGGTCTAGAATCTCACCATCTTGTGGTGGAACGAGTTGTCCACCATCTTGCCAGTATACTTTATAGCCATTATACTCTGGTGGGTTGTGGCTTGCAGTAAGTACAATACCTGCGTGGCAACCCTTGCGTTTTACTGTGTATGAAAGTAGTGGAGTAGGTCGCAATTCAGGAAATAGATATACGTGAATGCCGTTTGCGCTAAACACCTGTGCAACAACCTGTGCAAGTTCTTTAGAATTGTGGCGGCAGTCGTAAGCAATGGCTACTTTTACCTGCTCATTAGGAAAACTAGCGTTTAAATACTGCGATAAACCTTGAGTGTTTTTACCCAGTGTATATTTATTTATACGGTTTGTACCAACGCCCATAATGCCGCGCATACCACCAGTTCCAAATTCTAGGTCTTTATAAAAAGACTCAGTAAGCTCGTCATTAGCAGCGTTTATGAGTGCTTTTGTTGCTTCTATAGTTTCTTGGTCAAATGGTGCCGCAGTCCACGCCTGTGCAGTTTTTAGTATCGCTTCTTTGTTCATAAATACATACAGATTTAAAATACAAAAATACGAATTGTCGCTAGCTTGTGCACGCTTTATACTTATAAGCTTTTAGTGCCTCTATTATCGCATAAACGTTTTTCTAAAAATTCTGATTAGACTGTACATGATTAAAGAACTTTAAACCAATTAATACCTAGAAATAATCGGTTGCGGGTTTGGTCAGTAATAAACGAATTTATACGATAGTCCAAGCCTATTTCTATGTTGTTGCCTGCTGCAATTTCATATCCTACAAAAGGGAGCAAACGTATTTCTAAGTCGTACTGTGAGCCTTGCAAAGCATTGAGATACTCATGATTTATTTTAAAATAAAATTCGTTTACATCTACCTTATTTCCTGCAAGTG
>JANQTO010000328.1 GCA_030731685.1 Nonlabens sp. | reverse complement strand
AAAAACATTCTCAAAAGCCTTGTGCCCCTATCATTGCTCAATGAACTTGCTCAGGAACTGGAACACATTAAAAAAGAGGAGCGCATTGTTCCTATTTTTGAGTTTAATGGATTACTACAAGAACAAATTAAAGATGAACCGGCACCATTTATTTATGAGCGATTGGGCGAGCGTTATAAACATTATTTTATTGACGAGTTTCAAGATACCAGCACCATGCAGTGGGCAAACCTCGTGCCGCTCATAGAAAATGCCGTGGTTCAGGAAAGACTGGACGGCACTCGCGGCAGTCTTATGCTTGTGGGCGACGCAAAACAGTCTATTTACAGGTGGCGCGGTGGCGACGCAGACCAGTTTTTGAACATTTTAGGAAGTGACAACCTTTTTAGTTTGCCTATCCTTAAAGAACCCTTGCCTAAAAATTATCGCAGTACAGATGCGATTGTACACTTTAACAATGATTTTTTCAGCCTTTATGGCACCGCTTTAAACGGCGAGGTTTACAAGGATTTATACGAATATTATTTAAAGCAAGAAGTAAATGACATTCCTAATGGTTATGTGCAAATTGACTTTCTAGATCCTGACGAAGATGAGCAACCTTTAACTTACGGAAACGACGCTACAGATTTGGAAGATGAGGTCACGACCATTTATCCTCCACACGTATTGCGACAGGTTAAAGATGTTTTAGAACAAGGTTATAACGAGGGCGATATTTGCGTTTTGGTACGCACGCACAAGCAAGGAAACGAAATTGCAAAATATCTTATTAAAAATGAGATAGAAGTCGTTTCTGGTGAGAGCCTGCAAGTTGCGATTTCGCCGAGAGTGCAATTGCTCGAGTGTTTTATGCAATTGTATTTAAAGCCTAACCAGCAAGAGCCACGTTATCGTTTTCTCATGGCATACCTACAATTGAATCCGCAGGAAGATATTCAGCAATTTGTGGGCCAGCACATCAATAAAGATTTAAAAGCGGTATTCAATGCATTATTTGGCAATCAAAATAATCAAGCGGTAGATGCTTTTTCTCAAGTTGGCCTTTTTGAAGCTGCAGAAATTGTAGCAAATGCGATGGGGCTTTTTGATTTTATGGATACCAGGTTGCAGACCTTTATGGAATTCATTTACAGTTTTGCAAGCGGTTATGAGGCGTCATTAAACGGATTCATGGAACACTGGGAAACTAAAAAGGATAAACTTAGCGTGCCAGCTACTGCAAATCCTAGAGCAGTACAAATTATGACAATACATAAAGCAAAGGGACTAGAGTTTCCAGTAGTCATTGTTCCGTATTGCGATATGAAACTAGATTACAGTAGAGAAGCCGCTGCATGGATTCCGGTAGACCCTAAATACTACGAAGGTTTTGAATTTGTATATATGAGCCTAAAAAGTGAAAATGTACATTACGGTGCTGCAGGTGAGAATAAGCATGACATTGCTGCAGTGTACGAACAACACATCGCAAAAACACAAATGGATCATATCAATACCTTATATGTGGCATTTACAAGAGCAGCAGAACAGTTATACGTACTTTGTATAGACAGAAAGAATAAGGGTACATCACAATCTTACAGCAGTCTATTATCTCAATTTGTAGAAAACAAGCAAATAGATCTTGAAGCAGAACAGGGTTTTAAAGTAGCGCGAATAGGAACTCAAGTTAAAAAAGAAGCTGAGGTTAGTAACACAGACAATTTAACAACATTACTAGACAGTTACGATATATGCGTAGACCCGCAAAGGGTTTCCATTTCAACGCGTAAAGGAATGTTATGGGCAAGTGGTGCTGATGTAGCCATTCATAAAGGAAATGTATTGCACGAGTATTTGGCTCAGCTTTCGTTTCACGATGAGCTTGCTCATTTAATCCAAACGATTCAACAAGATAACACGTTACCGTTAGATGAGCAACAAGAACTTATAGGTACGCTTGAGATGGTATTAAGTACAGAATACTTTGGCGGTTATTTCTCTAAAGATTATGATGTAAAAAATGAGCATTCCATATTAATGCCCGACGGCACAAAACTCATTCCTGATAGGTTGTTGTTCGATGGTAGCAACGTCACCATCATAGATTATAAAACCGGAGCACAATTGCCTAAGCATAAGACACAGTTAGAAACGTATGCACAAGTATTAAGTGCAATGGGCTATAAAGTAGTTAAAAAAGTACTGCTGTATACTGACAAAATGATAGAAGTATCATGGCAATAGAGCGCTTTTCAATGTGTATCTTTGGGGTAGTAAAAAAATAATTATGTACGGTAGTATCAAAGAACATCTAGCAACAGCGCTAGAAGACATAAAGGAGCAAGGCCTCTACAAAAAAGAACGCATCATCACATCACCACAGGATGCGGTCATTACACTGGATGACGGCAGCAAGGTGATGAATTTTTGTGCAAATAATTATCTGGGACTATCATCGCATCCTGAGGTTATTGAAGCTGCAAAAAAGGCATTGGACACCCATGGATTTGGAATGAGCTCTGTGCGTTTTATTTGTGGAACTCAAGACATACATAAAGAATTAGAACAAAAACTAGCCGATTTCTACGGCTGTGAGGATACTATATTATATGCAGCATGTTTTGATGCAAACGGAGGTGTCTTTGAACCGTTGCTAGAGGCAGAGGATGCAATTATTTCAGATTCCCTAAACCACGCGAGTATAATAGATGGTGTGCGTTTGTGTAAAGCAGGTCGTTATCGCTATGCAAACGGCGATATGGAAGATTTAGAGCAACAGCTCATCCAAGCAAACAAGGATGGAAGACGTTTCAAACTCATTGTAACAGACGGTGTCTTTTCCATGGACGGTTTGCTTGCTCCACTTGACAAAATTTGCGACTTGGCAGACAAGTATGATGCATTAGTGATGGTAGATGAGTGTCATGCAGCAGGTTTTTTAGGAGACACAGGACGTGGTTCACTAGAGGCAAAAGGAGTTTTGGGGCGTATCGATATCATAACCGGAACACTTGGTAAGGCCTTAGGTGGCGCCATGGGCGGCTATACTTGTGCAAACAAAGAAGTAATTGAAATTTTAAGACAGCGTTCTAGACCGTATTTATTTTCTAACTCGCTTGCCCCATCAATAGTAGGAGCTTCCATAAAAGCCTTAGAGCTTATAGATA
>JANQTO010000327.1 GCA_030731685.1 Nonlabens sp. | reverse complement strand
TGCAAAAATAGTAAATGGACCAGTTCCATTTAAAGTAGCAGTTAAATCTGCACGGTCTAGGGCTGCTCCTAGAGACGAAAAGTTAGCATTTGCCGCTACAAATGCGCTTGCAGTAGGGATTGCAGGTGCATTGTTGTCGTCATCGTCATCACAAGATATTATAGCGGTTGAGAGTGCTAAAACAAGTAATGTTTTGAAAATTAATTTTGTCTTTTTCATAATAAAAGGGTTTGAATTTATTAGTTACCCAAAAATAATTTGCGATTCTGATTAAAGTGTTTAACAAAATGTTAAAAAAGATAAACAAAATAACGTGATAAGAAAACGTAACTGCACCATAAGGTAAATCGTGCAAGTGGTTGTGCATCCTTTTACATTAAAACTTATTTTTGTACCATGGCAAAAGTAGTAGTAGGACTCTCAGGAGGCGTAGACTCCAGTGTTGCAGCATATCTGTTGCAGCAAGAAGGACATGAGGTTATAGGCCTTTTTATGAAAAATTGGCACGATGACAGTGTGACCATAAGTGATGAGTGTCCGTGGTTAGAAGACTCTAACGACGCCATGCTTGTTGCAAACAAGCTGGGCATACCATTTCAAACCGTAGATTTAAGTGAACAATATAAGGAGCGTATCGTTAATTATATGTTTGACGAGTACGCGCGTGGACGCACGCCAAATCCTGATGTACTTTGTAACCGTGAGATAAAATTTGACGTGTTCATGGATATTGCAATTTCCCTAGGAGCAGATTATGTTGCTACCGGTCATTATTGTCAGAAACGCACAGACATCGTAGACGGTAAAGAAGTACACAGCCTCATCGCTGGTGCCGACCCAAACAAGGACCAAAGCTATTTTCTTTGTCAAGTTTCTCAAAAGCAACTTGCGCGCACCTTGTTTCCTATAGGTCATTTACAAAAACCGAGAGTGCGTGAAATAGCCACAGCACAAAACCTAATTACTGCAGGTAAAAAAGATTCTCAAGGTCTATGTTTTATAGGAAAAGTAAGACTTCCGGAGTTTTTACAGCAACAATTGCAACCTAAACCTGGCGATATTGTAGAAATTCCTGCAAGTTTGAGCAGCACTCAAAAGCAAAATAGGAATGGTGAGGCTGTACTTAGTTCGCTTTCGCGAAAGCTAACATATTCACCCCAAGACGGTAAGAAAGTGGGCACTCACGTAGGAGCACATTATTTTACACGTGGCCAGCGAAAAGGCTTAGGAGTAGGTGGTATGGTGGAACCACTTTTTGTGATAGAGACTGATGTAGAAACCAATACTATATATGTAGGACAAGGAAATGAGCATCCAGGTTTACTGTCCCGTGGGCTTTTTGTTGCTGCAAACGAGGTGCATTGGATACGTGAAGATTTAGAACTAGCACCTGGTGAAACGTTAAATGTGATGGCTCGTATACGCTATAGACAAGCTTTGCAGCAAGCAACTTTACACTGTGAGGAACACGGCACATATGTCATTTTTGAAGAAGAGCAAAGCGCAATATCTCCTGGGCAATTTGTAGCTTGGTACGATGGTGATAATTGTTTAGGTTCGGGAGTAATAGCTTAACTTGCAGTATGATAAAGAAGGCTTTATTTTTAATCGCACTCGTTATAGGTCTAAAAAGTGTGGCGCAAACACCAGCGCAGGATTTTCACGCGTGGATTTATTTTATCGACAAGCCTAACATCACCGCAGCACTTACAGCGCCTGCAACCATTCTCACTCAAAAATCACTCGACAGAAAAGCACGCCATAATATCACCATAGATGCTCGCGATGTGCCTATGAATCAGTCTTACGTGAGCACGATTAAAAGCAGTACGGGCGTTACTTATTTATCACAATCTAAATGGTTCAATTGCGTGCTTGTTAAAGGGCAGCCAGCAGCCATTAGCGCATTAGCATCAAATTCTTTTGTTTCTAGTATAGATTTTGCTGACCCTTCTAAAATGCTTTCACAAAGCAGTATTGAGAAATTTGGTAACAACACGACCGTGCCGTTAACATACGGCAACGCTACAAACCAAATCACCATGATGGGGCTGGATGCGCTCCATAACACAGGAAATACCGGTACAGGTATGACCATAGCTGTTACAGACAGCGGTTTCCCTAATGTAGATACGAATCCAGGTTTTGCACAACTGCGAGCAAATAACGGAATTGCAGGCGGCTATGATTTTGTTGCTGACGATGCTAGTTATTTCGGCGACCACTTTCATGGTTCAAACGTGCTCAGTATCATGGCAGGCAACGAAGCTGGCAACTTTGAAGGAAGCGCACCAGATGCTCAATATTACCTATTTAGAACCGAAGACGCTGCGACCGAAACTCCAGCTGAACTCGCTTATTGGGTTGCTGCCGCTGAGCGTGCAGACTCACTGGGCGTGGACGTCATTAATATTTCGCTAGGCTACCTTGGCTTTGACAATACAGCCGAAAGTTTCACGTATGCAGATATGGACGGCGTGACTTCTTTTATGTCTCGAGGCGTAAATGTCGCTTTTGAAAAGGGCATGGTCATCGTTACTAGCGCAGGCAATTCGGGTAACTCTGCTTCGCATCCATATATCGCTTCACCTGGAGATGCCCAAGGTGCATTTACCATAGGTGCTGTGACAAATGTTGGTGTGAAGTCCAGTTTTTCTAGTATAGGTCCGACCGTGGACAATCGCATTAAACCAGACGTTACAGCGCAAGGAAGCGGCACCGCGCTTATTAATACTGCTGGAACAGTCACTGCCGGTAATGGCACCAGTTATAGCTCGCCGCTCGTTGCTGGCGGCATGGCTTGTCTCATGCAAGCATTTCCTAATCTCACGCCGCAACAAATTGTAGATGCCGTGCGTGCAGGTGCATCTCAAAGCACGATGCCAGACAATTTGCTTGGTTATGGGATTCCTAATTTTGGTGCAACGCAGCAAACGCTCAGCAATGCAGTAGTTCATACAGATTCCGTAAGCTATTATATGCAAAATAATGTCTTGTATGTGGTGGCTCCAGGCCAAAACCTAACATCTATAAAACTCTATAACTTGAGCGGACAGCAAGTGCTTTTACATGCAGTATTGCAAGATGGCAGTGTGGACCTCACCGAGCTTACGGGTGGTATTTACATTTTTAGACTTGATGGCGTAGCTCGTGG
>JANQTO010000326.1:1648-3165 GCA_030731685.1 Nonlabens sp. | reverse complement strand
ATGTATGGTAATGCCGCTTTGGGCTTCCTTATTTGCAACTATAGCCTCGTGAACATGCATACCGTACATGCCTTTGCCGCCATATTTAGGGAGCAGGGCTGGATGAATGTTGATGATTTTATTAGGGAACGCTTCTGTGAGATGGATTGGAAACTTCCATAAAAAGCCTGCAAGTACGATTAAATCTGGGTTTATGGATTGCAGTAGGGTTTGTATGGAGTTCGCTTTCGCGAAAGCGAACTTATTAAAATACATCGCGGGAACCATTTTTTTTGTAGCACGTTCCAGCACGTGTGCATCACTTTTATTTGATAAAACCAAAGAAACCTGAATGTGTTTATGGTGCTCAAAATAATCCATAATAGACTGAGCGTTAGTGCCATTACCTGATGCAAAAAGTACTATGTTCTTCATTTTTAATCGTGGCATCGTTGTTGTAAATTGCCGGTTGAGTTAGTTAAATATATAAGTAAGAATGCGATGGCAAGTTAACTCATATAATATATAGAGTGGTTTTATCACAAAGTTTGTTATTTTTGCCGTTCATTCAAAATTAAAATTAGAACATTATGTCAGACATTGCATCAAGAGTAAAAGCGATAATCGTGGACAAACTAGGAGTAGACGAGAACGAGGTAGTAACAGAAGCTAGCTTCACTAACGACCTAGGAGCAGACTCTCTAGACACTGTTGAACTGATCATGGAATTTGAAAAAGAATTTGATATCCAGATCCCAGACGATCAAGCAGAAAACATCGCTACTGTAGGTCAAGCTGTTTCATATATAGAAGAAGCAAAAGCGTAATTTATAGTACATGGAATTAAAGCGAGTTGTCATTACGGGAATGGGTGCACTTACTCCTATAGGTAATAACCTACAGGATTACTGGGCAGCATTAAAAGCTGGTAAGAGCGGTTGCGCTCCTATCACTTATTTTGATACAGAACATTTCAAGACAAAATTCGCTTGTGAGCTCAAAAACTTTAACGTTGAAGAGTTCATAGACCGCAAGGAAGCTAGACGCATGGACCGTTTTGCCCAGTATGCACTGGTAGCAGGCGACGAGGCTATAGCTGACTCTGGATTAGATACCAACTCTATAGACAAGTATAGAGTTGGTGTTATCTGGGGTGCTGGAATAGGTGGTCTAGAAACATTCCAGGAAGAGGTAAAAGCATTTGCAGCCGGCAACGGTGTGCCACGCTTTAATCCATTCTTTATCCCAAAAATGATTGCTGACATCGCTCCGGCGCATATTTCCATCAAGTATGGTTTTATGGGTCCTAATTACACAACGGTGTCTGCCTGCGCAAGTGCTGCAAATGCAATGCTCGACGCAGTAAATTATATACGATTAGGTCATTGTGACGTAATCATTACTGGTGGCTCTGAGGCTGCGGTAACACAGGCAGGTATGGGTGGTTTTAACGCCATGCATGCACTTTCAACACTTAATGATAGTCCAGAAACTGCAAGTCGCCCTTTTGATGCGACTCGTGATGGTTTTGTTCTAGG
>JANQTO010000326.1:0-1548 GCA_030731685.1 Nonlabens sp. | reverse complement strand
ATAGAAGGTATTGTTCCTCCTACCATCAACCACACTACGGTAGATGAAAATATAGACCCTACTTTAAGACTTGTACTCAACAAGCCAGAGATTAGAGAAGTAAATGTTGCTCTAAGCAATACGTTTGGTTTTGGTGGGCACAACTGCTGTATCGCCTTTAGAAAGATTTAGTAGCTCTTAGATGAATCGATTTAAGAAATTTTTTGCTCCGCGTATGCAAGTGCAGGAACAAGAGTTTTTTGAATCCATACGTTCCATTACCGGTTATAAACCTGCCGACTTAAACTTATACCTTACTGCATTTACGCATAGGTCTATGGGGTTTAAGAACGAGCTAGGTCACGTAGTCAGTTACGAGCGTTTAGAGTTTCTAGGTGACGCCATTCTAGGTGCTGTCATTGCCGAATATATTTACAATAAAGTTCCCGAAGGTGACGAAGGTTATCTCACTAAGATGCGTTCTAAAATCGTAAGTAGGGAACACCTTAATGAGTTAGGGCTAGATTTTCAACTTCTCAGGCTTGTGAAGTCGCAAGTGCCGCTTAAAAATTTTGGAAACAATATTCACGGCAATTTATTTGAAGCTCTGGTAGGTGCCATCTATTTAGATAGAGGCTATGTGACATGTCGTAAGTTTATTTGCAAGAAGGTAATTGAACCTTATGTAGACATTGAGAAACTTGAAGGTAAGGTGATATCTTATAAATCACTGGTTATCGAGTGGTGCCAAAAAAACAAAAAGCAGTTTGACTTCAATACTTATGAAGATACGGGTGCTGGCGAAATCAAGCATTTTGCCGTAAAACTTTGTATTGATGGTAGACAAATTGCTAAAGCACGAGAAACTTCTAAAAAACGTGCCGAAGAAAAAGCGAGCAAGCGTGCGTTTTTTGTTCTTCAAGAAAAAATGGAAGCGTAATCTCTTTCAATTGCGATTGTTTTTTTCTCAATTTTCAAGGCAATTTTCAAGAATTATATAAAACTACTATCGTTTTCGTAGTTTATTCGTGATATTTAAAGCAATCATAACATATAATTGTAGCTTGTCTGCTTACATTTGTTAGGTTCGTTTTTATAGATATGCCAGCACACAAATACATAGATTGGGGTGAAGACGAAGACTATATTTTAGTGGCCTTACACGCAACTACAGAGTCTTACCGACTGGCTTATCTCTTAAACAAATATCTTAAAATGCAGTTCTACCGAACAACATATGATCAAGATGTTACCATGCCGGAGTGTATCGCGCATTATCCAGTCTATAAGCATGAAGATTTAATCTACAACATAGATTATTATTTAGTGCCTAACAAACATTACGGGATGCCTGTAAATACGCTGAGTAGTGGCGGTTTATTTAACGAGATAGAAGTGCAAGAAATAAAAGTGACCCTAATTAAGGAATATAAAGAGGTAGATTACCTTCTTAAAATAAGTACAGACGATACGAGTTATGATGTTAAGGCGTTCACTACCGCTCTTACTAAAATACCTCAAGTCATAAGTGCTTATCAGGTAAATCCGCAAGTAATAAAACAGCAAGAT
>JANQTO010000325.1 GCA_030731685.1 Nonlabens sp. | reverse complement strand
ATCGTTGCAGGGCGATAGTAAGTTAGCAGTTATTTTTAAGGATTTAGGCGTGCAAACGCAGTTTCTAGATGGCTGTATAAAACTCAAAAAAATCAATATGGACATGCCTGCTGCCATGGAGTTAGACCTTACACAGGAACCAGATCAGGCACAAACCATATTTGCTACTTGTTTGGGACTTGGTATAGATGTTCATTTGACAGGCTTGCACACACTCAAAATTAAGGAAACAGACCGTATCGAGGCTATGAAAGTTGTGGGATTACGCTTTCGCGAAAGCGAAATAATAACAACAGACAGCTCCATAACATTGAAAGTGGACAGGACCAGCGCACTACTCGAGAATGTAGTCGTAGATACCTTTCACGATCACCGCATGGCGATGGCATTTGCACCGCTCAGTTACTTAACATCGGTCATTATTAAGGATGCTGGTGTGGTTTCAAAAAGCTATGGAACGTACTGGGACGACCTCAGGAAACTAAATATAGCTATAAACGAAATATAACCAGTCATTTACTTGACAACGCCTGTTCCAGCATCGTATATTTGCAGGCTAATTATATAATGTCTATGAAGTTATCACAATTTGGCTTTACGTTGCCAGAAGAGTTAATAGCCACGCATCCAGCTGAGAACAGAGACGAATCTAAACTTATGGTACTCCACAGAAAAACGGGTACTATCGAGCACAAGATGTTTAAGGATGTAATCGATTATTTTAATGAAGACGACGTCTTTGTTATGAACGATACAAAGGTATTTCCTGCGAGATTATACGGTAACAAAGAAAAAACAGGTGCACGCATCGAGGTTTTTTTATTAAGAGAATTGAACCCCACGACAAAGTTATGGGACGTTCTTGTTGATCCAGCTCGTAAGATACGTATAGGGAATAAACTATATTTTGGCGAGGATGACAGTCTCGTTGCTGAAGTTATAGACAACACCACTTCTAGAGGTAGAACCCTTCGTTTCTTATATGATGGTAGTTATGAAGAATTCCGCCAGCAGCTTAAGGATTTAGGAGAAACTCCATTACCTAGAGAACTAGGCCGTGAAGTAGAACCAGAGGATGAAGAGCGTTACCAAACTATTTTTGCAAAAAATGAAGGTGCCGTTGCCGCACCCGTTGCAGGTTTACATTTTTCTAAGCATTTACTAAAGCGCATGGAAATAAAGGGAATCAACATTACCTCTGTTACTATGCATATAGGTCTAGGTACATTTGCACCCGTTGAGGTTGAAGACCTTTCTAAGCATAAAATGGACAGTGAGCAAGCATTTATAACACAAGAAACTTGCGACGTGGTAAATAATGCTTTAGATAAAAAGAGAAAAGTTTGTGTTGTAGGAACTACAACCATGCGCACGCTGGAGAGTTCGGTTAGTAGTAATGGCCGTTTGAATACCTTTAGTGAGTGGACGAACAAGTTCATTTTTCCACCGTTTGATTTTAGTATTGCCAGTGCCATGATAACTAATTTTCACCAGCCTAAATCTACCTTAATGATGCAAGCAGCAGCTTTTGCAGGCTATGATTTCTTAAAAGAAGCTTATGAAGTTGCCATTAAAGAAGGTTATAAGTTCAGTACTTATGGCGATGCGATGCTTATTATAGATTAAGGAAAACATCACAAAACAATAACATTTGAAGTGTTAATCCCTTTTTGACTTGTTCATTAAGGGATTTTTTTTGTGATTTACGTATATTGCAATCCCCTAAAATACAAAAATGAAAAAAATAATACTTACACTAGTGATGGCATGCATCGCCAGCATTGCAGTCGCGCAGGTGACTAATGAGGTTACTCCTCGAGGATGGAATCTTACCCTTAAGAAAACCAAAGCACCTGTAATTATGCCTGCTTTTGATATGCAGGCAGTTATCGACGAAGATGTCATACTGGATGCTAACGTAGATAAGTCCTACAGATTTGCTAAAAAATTTAATGTTGACCTTGACTTGTTCAATGCAGGAGAGTGGACTGTCTTGCGCAATGGAGACCGCATTTGGAGACTGAATATAAAATCTCCGGGTGCTAAAACGATGAATTTCATATTTAACCGTTATGATTTACCTGTTGGTGCAGAACTTTTTCTGTATAATAATGACCGCTCTGACAAGATAGGGCCATACACAAACAAAGAGAATCAAGAAGATGGTATCCTTGGCACATGGATAATTTACGGCGATAATGTTTGGTTAGAATATTACGAGCCTAAAGCTGTAAAAAATCAAGGTAGAATTTCTATAGGTGAGGTTGCTCATGGTTACAGAGGTTTTAGTAAGCCAGGAGAAAGTATCGCCAAACTCAATGAGTCAGGATCATGTAATGTGGATGTGAATTGTAATCCAAATCAGGGCTCCACAAATGGTGTAGACTGGACAACGATTAGAAACAATTACAGAGATTCTGTAGCGAGAATAATAATCAACGGTAATGGATTGTGTACTGGGTCTATAGTCAATAATACAAATGCAACCGGAACACCTTACTTTCTTACAGCTAATCACTGTTTAGGGGCTTCAAATGGAGCTAGTACTAGTTTTCCGGCATCAAACTGGGTTTTTGGTTTCCAGTGGTTCACCACGACACCACAATGTGCTACCAATACGAATACCTCTGGTCCATTTAATCCCACCAGAGTGTTGTCAGGAGCTGTCTTGAGAGCAAATGACGATATAGCAGATTTTGCTCTATTTCAAATTAATCAAACACCGCCTGCTGCTTGGAATCTATATTATGCGGGTTGGAATAGAGTACTAAGCTCTGGAAATGGTCAATTAGGTATGCACCATCCATCTGGTGATATTATGAAGTTAGCAAGAAACGATGAAGCTGCTTTAGCTGTAAACTTTTCATTCAACGGTAATTCACAAACGCGCATGTGGCGTGTTAATGACTGGAACTATGGAGTTACCGAAGGTGGTTCTTCAGGAAGTTGTCTATTGAACACGTCTGGTCAAATAATTGGTGTGCTTTCTGGAGGCTCTGCAGCTTGTTCAGGAATTAACGATAATGGCGGTTTTGACATATACGGTAGATTTGAAACAAGTTGGAATAGTTTTACCACGAATAGTAGAAGACTAAGCTTTTGGCTTGACCCATCTAATAGTAATGCGATGCAACTAGACGGTTCTTATGCGGCCAATTTAAGTGT
>JANQTO010000324.1 GCA_030731685.1 Nonlabens sp. | reverse complement strand
CACAAACTGGTATCGTTTTTATAGACGAGATTGATAAAATTGCCCGCAAGAGCGATAATCCATCCATAACACGTGATGTTTCTGGCGAAGGCGTACAACAAGCATTGCTAAAACTTCTTGAAGGAACTGTTGTAAACGTGCCGCCCAAAGGTGGTCGCAAGCATCCCGACCAAAAGTTTATTGAGGTAAATACAGAGAATATTCTCTTTATCGCCGGCGGAGCTTTTGACGGTATAGAGCGTGTGATACGCAAGCGTTTGAACATGCAAGCAATAGGCTACAGCGCGAGCAAGCTTAATGAAGACATGGCCGATGCCGATAATATTCTCCAATACATTATTCCGAAGGATATCAAAGACTTCGGGATGATACCTGAAATTATAGGTCGTTTACCAGTGTTGACGCATATGAATCCGCTGGATCAAGATACTTTACGCGCAATCCTTACAGAACCTAAAAATGCCATTATCAAGCAATACAAGAAGTTGTTTGAAATGGACGAAATCGAGTTTGAAATTACGGAGGATGCGCTTAACTTTATCGTTAACAAAGCGATTGAATATAAACTAGGTGCTCGTGGATTGCGAAGTTTATGTGAAACCATCTTTACAGACGCCATGTTTGAATTACCAAGCAGCGATGAAAAAATCTTCAACGTAACAAAAGATTACGCCGAGTCTAAAATCAATAAAAGCGGTCTTTCCAGATTAAAAGCGGTGAGCTAAATGGTTAATGGTTCAATTCTGAATTAAACGCCGTTATTTTGAATTGAAGTTATACAATACTTCATATTGATGTCCAGTGCATCAACCAAAAATGCCAAGAAAAGTTCTTGGCATTTTTGGTTTTATGAAAGACACTTTTAACGCATCTAATCTATACTTTATTAGATTTAGTCTTAGTTAACTAGAGTTAATCTCTGTAACCATATCGTACATACAGATTCTTAAAACTGGATTGTGACTAAATAAGGTATGTCAAACCCTATCCATCTTCAATAGTTCATCCATATACTCACGCGAATTGGATAATCTAGGAATTTTGTGCTGGCCGCCAAGCTTATTCTTTTCTTTAAGCCAGTTGTAAAACGTATCGGCTTTTGCGTGGTGTATGGTCGGCGGGTTTAGTGTCGTGTTATTGTTTCTTTTGGCCTCGTAGTCTGAGTTTACGAGCTGCAAGTTTGTGTCTAGTGCTTTCGCGAAAGCGTCACAATCACCAGGTGATGTGTCAAATTCGATAATCCACTCGTGCGCTCCTTTTTCTTTGCCTTCCATAAATATCGGCGCTACCGTATAGTCCTTTATAGAACATGGTACCTCGGCCATCGTTTTCTTTAATGCCTGTTCAGCATTTTCTATTATAAGCTCCTCGCCAAAAACATTAATATGATGCTTCGTCCTTCCTGTCACTTTAATACGGTATGGAGAAACGCTGGTAAAGCGTATGGTATCGCCTACTGCGTAGCGCCACAAACCTGCATTAGTGGTTATAATGACTGCATAATTCTCTCCTTCTTCTACTTGCGATAGCGGTATTACCTTTTCGTCTGGTGTACCGTAAGTCTTCATGGAAATAAATTCAAAGAAAATACCGTAATCGAGCATAAGCAACAGCTCCTTATTATCATTTGAATCTTGAATTGCAAAAAAGCCCTCGCTAGCGTTATAGGTCTCATAATATTTAATCGACGGGCTCGGCAACAATTTTTTGAACTGACCTTCATAAGGGTCAAAGCTCACACCGCCGTGAAAAAACACTTCCATCTCTGGCCAAACTTCCAGTATGTTTTGAGCACCTGTTTTATCGAGAACATTGTTTAAAAGAACGAGCATCCATGAGGGAACACCTGCTAGACTGGTTACTTTTTCGTTAAGTGTTCCGTTTACAATAGCTGGCATTTTACGTTCCCAGTCGGCCATGAGGGCAACTTCATTTGTGGGCGTAGAACTATAGTCGGCCCAAAAAGGCATGTTATCTATAAGAATACTGCTTAAGTCACCTGCCGCAGTACCAGACTGCTTGTCCAATTTTTTACTGCCGCCCAGTCGCAGGCCTTTACCCGTAAATAGCTTAGAATTTGGGTTGTTGTGCAAATACATACATAACAAATCCTTAGACGCGGCATAGTGGCAATCTTCTAGCGACTGGTCACTTACGGGAATGTATTTACTACGTGCACTGGTTGTACCGCTGCTCACTGCAAACCATTTAATATCACCTGGCCATAAAATATTTTTCTCTCCAGCCTTACTTCGCTCTACGTGCGATTGAATCTCGGCATAATCTGTCACGGGAACACGCTCTATAAAATCCTGATAATTTCTAATACTACTAAAACCGTACGTGCGCCCTATCTCTGTATCCTTTGCATAATGGACCATATCTAGCAGCAAGTTATTTTGAAGTTCCTGTGGGTATTTCATAAAAAGCTCCATATCGTGTATACGCTTCTTAAGAAACCACGAAACAACAGAATTTATAAGCGCAATAGCCATGCAAAAATCTTTAAAGAGTACTTTTGTAGGGCTAATATAGGCACATTTCTACACAAACCATACAAAATGATTATCACGGGAACGATTAAAAAAATGCAGACTGAACTACAGGAAACCGTTCAGTATTACCTCGTTTTTAAAGACCAATTTGTGCATATGAATCAGCTGCTGGGTAATCATTTGCAAATAAGCCATGTAGGTAACGAATGCCTCAATTGCCACCTCGACAAAAAAATATGGCGACAAGGTTTTTGCTACGATTGCTTTGTAGCCTCACCGCAAGCTGGCGACTGGATCATGAAACCAGAACTGAGCCGTGCACATCTTGACGAAGAAGACCGCGATTTAGCATATGAGAAAGCCGTGCAATTAAAGCCACACATTGTGTATCTCGCAAATTCCAGCAATGTAAAAGTGGGCGTGACGCGTAAAACACAAGTCCCTACCCGATGGATAGATCAAGGCGCTCACGAGGCCATTCCTATTGTTGAAGTTCCTAACCGATACCTTGCCGGTATTACCGAAGTTGCTCTTAAAGAACACGTTGCAGACAAAACAAACTGGCGCACGATGCTTACTAATAAAATTGAAGATGTTGATTTGGTTCGCTTTCGCGAAAGCGTGCTCCAATACATCCCACAGGAAGCACAGGAATTTATCGTAAAAGACGC
>JANQTO010000323.1:5941-13929 GCA_030731685.1 Nonlabens sp. | reverse complement strand
ATAATGTGGATTCTTACGAATTCCCTTTTTAAAAACCTTACGAATCATAGTTCTGAGAAATGCATCTACATCAAGCACAATTCCTCTTAATTTTTCTTCGGGCCTGCTTTTGAATAACGTTACGTGAGTGCGGTCTTCGGTTGTTAATGGTGTATCACTGAAATAATAGTTTGAAATACAGCAGCGTGATTTATCGACAGTCACCTTATTTACAGAATGCCAAGAACGCTGATGCGTTGCCATAACCACAAGTCTGTTAAACTTGCTTTCTATTAAAATGGGATCGCCTTTAACGCCTTGCGGCCATAACTCTAAATGACCTCCATAAGGCAATTGCCAGTCTGGGCTTATGTAAAATAACAAATTGAGAACGCGCCATTTTTGCATGGCACTATCATGGCTATTATCTAGATGCGGATTCAAAAAATTGTCTTTTTTCATCAGCGATAATCCGCCTGCATAAAGCGATTCATCAGGAAGCAAACCTTCTAAACCTGTTATTTCTTTGATAAGTGCTACTACCCTAGCATCTTGAAATGCATATAATACATCTTCTAGGAGTTGGTCGTGCTTATTCATTTGAGCACTCACATGCTTAAATTCTTTTAAGCTTTTAAGCTGACGCATTTCCTCGGGTTTGGGAAATAATGAACTGCAAGCCATGGCTATTTCTTCAGGCAAAACGTCATCAATGTAAAAATGCCCGACAGCATCAACGGTATCTTGGTACTTCTTTTTAAGTGCGTGTTGCTCTTGTTGCAATCGGTTTACGATAAAAGTGGCAAGTTCAGTACGGCTGTAAGATTTCATGAAACGCTTGTAATATGTAGCAATGTTTAAAATTACATTTAAAAGTTAATAGTTACCTATTTTTGTTAGGTAAACCTTGCTCCATGCTCTCCATTTTAATTCCTACCTACAATGACGACCTGCATCCATTGCTGGAAAGTCTATACCGTAGTGACGAATTGGAGAACATCGCGTTTGAGGTACTTGTATTTAATGATAATAGCACATTGCCATTTACTATTTCAGGCAGTTATAGAAACCTGCAAATTATAGAAAGTGCGGTTAATGTAGGGCGCACCGCAGCACGTCATAATCTAGCAAAAGCTGCTACGTACGACTGGTTACTTTTCTTAGATTCCGATGTTGAGATTTACAACAACGACTTTATCAGTAATTACCTAGAGGTTATTAGACGAAAGGATGTCGATGTGTGCTTTGGCGGTTATGCTTATAATCCAGCAGTTTATAATGAACGTGTTTCTTTGCGTTACCATTATGGCATAGCCAAAGAGCAAATTCCAGCTAACGTGCGCAACAAGAATCCGTATAAAGTCATTATCAGTGGTAATTTTATTATTCTAAAAGAGACGTTTTTATCGTTGCCATTGCATGAACAAACAGTTTATTATGGCTTAGATAACTATTTCGGCTCCTTACTAAAAGAGCGCCACGTGCCTGTAATTCATATTGACAACGCGGTCTATCACAACGGCTTAGATACAAATGAAAAATACCTAGAAAAAAAGGAACGTGCAGCCGAAACCTTGGTCAAACTTTACGAGTCTGGCAAGATGAAACACCATAACAACGACCTGCTCGCTACTTTTGAAAAAATCGTTAACTTACACCTTATTACATTTTTTACTTTTTTATATAAAGTGTTGGGGCCAGGTCTAAAAAAAAATATGTTGGGACCGTCGCCTTCCATAAAGCAGTTACAGGTTTACAGACTTTTGTATATATGCTCTTATTACAAAAAAGGACAAAAAGCTAACAAGACTATTTAATGCAACGCATACTCGCAGTAATACCCTTATATAATAAAGAACAAACCCTTGATAGAACTATTAAGTCAGTAAATAGCCAAACGCAAAGCCTGGATTTGTTAGTGGTTAACGACGGGTCTACTGACGGCAGTAGCACCATCCTTGAAAGCTATAAATCAAACACGTTTCATGTGCTTACTCAAAAAAATGCAGGTGTAAGCGCAGCCAGAAACGCAGGAATAACATACGCAATTGAGAATGACTATACCCATGTAGCATTTCTAGATGCAGACGATTACTGGAAACCTGACCACATTAAAAACATATCATTACTGCAAGCATCTTTTCCAATCGCTCAAGTATTTGCCACAGGTTACGAAATACTACAATTTAGCAAAAAACCAAAAAAAGCGGTCCATACAGATTTGACCTTGCTAGATGCGCAGCTTCTTGACAACTATTTTGAATACAACTACCTCAACACGATTTTAACCTCTTCAAATTGCTGTTTTGATGTCCGGGCTTTTGAAATAATAGGGTTGTTTAATACTGCTTACAGTCATGGTGAGGACACAGATTTATTTATAAGAGCTGGAATACATTGTAAAATCGCTTTTGACCCTAGTAGTAGTGTGATTATAGACCGTACTTCTAGTAATAGGTCTGCAACCAAATCTATTCACCAAAGAAAATTGTTTGACCTAGACGCTTATGAGGAGCAGTCCCAAACAGTACCAGGCCTCAAAAAATATCTTGACCTTAATAGGTTCTCTCTTTCCCTAGCATACAGACTGGAATACGACATTAAAAACGCCGCAGTTTTTAAGCAAAAACTAGACATGAATAATTTGAGCAAAAAGCAAATTAAGCTTATCGACATGAGTACAACACAGCTCAAAGCACTCAAGCGAACTCAAAAAATACTAGGGAAATTAGGTTGGTATTTACGAACCGGCAACTAAGATAAAATCGTCATATTCTCGTATGTAGTCAGTCTCATTGAATTCTTGCGACGCTACTACAAGACACATTGCACCACTAGAAAAATCTGAGAGTTCACGCCATATCATTGTAGGAATAAGTAAACCTTTATCAGGCTTGTTAAGCGTGACTTCTTTCTTGTATTTACCGTCATCAAGTATAACCGTAAAACTACCACTTATAGCGATGAGCAATTCAAAACATTCTTTGTGCGCATGACCACCACGATGTGAGGTGCTGGGCACGTCAAATAGATAGTACAACCGCTTCATTTCAAAAGGCAGCGTACTTTTCTCTATAACCGCAAGGTTTCCTCTAGGGTCTGTTATTTTAGGAATGTCTATAAGTTCTATGTGCATGAAGTAAAGATAGTAGCTTTTGTGAAAAGGTTAAAAAGTACTTTTTAATTGCTTGTAGGTGTTAAAAAATTGCCCAATTGATTTTACATGACCCGTTTGCACTAAATGGAAAGCATATTTTAAAACCTGAAGTGTTTTACACTTAGGATATAGAATTGCATACACTTTACCTCTAGCAGCTAACACACGTTCATTCATTATATCGCTGGCACTGTGAACCGATGGGTGTTTTGCAATAACTGCAGATTCATATGAAATACCCATTTGCTTTTCTAACAATTGCGCAGCAAACACAAATTCTTCACCTATAGGCAAGGATGTTCCCAGTCCTAAATCTTCCCTGAAACGAACGTCGGTTTTCAAAACTTCTGTTCTATTTACTACCATTTCAATGGAACAAAGTCCGCGTAGGTCAGCTGGATTCTTCGGGCTTTTTAAATCTCTAGCGTACTTTCGGAAAGACTTTCCGTCCATTCCATCTATTTTAAATATTTTTAAAACACTAGCAAAATCCTTATTAAAGGCATCTAAAATATCATCTACAGCATTTTTTGTAACAACAACATCATCGTCTAGAAACCAGCATAAGGCCTTTTGTCCATTTTCAAGTGCTAAGTTCCTACTGCGGCTTAGGCCAAAATGCGGGCTATTTATAACTCGTATATTTTCGAAAGCACTGACCAAATTAGCATGTGCTGATTGATTGACCACAAGAATATTTGAGCTGATTTGAGCTACAGGCTTCTCAAAAATAGATTCCAAAAACGCAAGGTCGCTCCTATTCATAGTTGCGATGCATATTTCTAAATCGTTTGACGTGTAGCTGCCCAAGTGCTTATATTTACCTCAAAGATACTTTTTATGCGCATTCTTCTCATAGGAGAGTACAGTGGATTTCATAACGCACTCAAAAAGGGACTTGTTGAGCACGGTCACGAGGTCACACTTGTGGGCGACGGCGACGGTTTTAAGCGTTTTCCAGTGGATATTCATATCGCACACCGCGCATATTCTAAAAGTTCTTGGCGCAAAAAACTCCATGTTCTTTTGTGGAAACTCACTGGTATTGATTTAAAAGATGGCGTTGTGATATCTCGCTTTCGCGAAAGCGAACACCTTTTAAAAAACTACGATATCGTACAATTTATCAATTCTAACCCATTTCACTGCGAGCCTGCTGTTGAGTGGAAAATGATAGATTTTCTTTTAAAAAACAATAACAAGGCGTTTCTCGTGGCATGTGGTGACGATGTTCCTTATGCAGCTTATCTTCAAAAGGAACATGAAGGCTATAGCATTTTAAAACCTGAACCTGGCAAAAATATGCCTGCTACGCACGTAGTGCACACCCTAAAATACCTGAAGTCTGGTTATGTAAAAAACTATGAGCGGCTGCTCGCAAGTTGTGAAAAAATTATCCCAAGTAATACCGACTATGCCGCAGCGCTCAAACATGAATTAAAAGCCACACCCATAATTCCCGCACCCGTTCAAACAGATTTGTTACCGCTAAATCAAAATGACAACCTTTCAGTTATCCACATTTTTATGGGTATAAACCAGAGCAACTACTGGAAAAAAGGCATTAATTATTTTGAACAAGCACTCGAAATTATTGAAAAGAAATACGGTAATCGTGTTCAAATAACACGTGCGACAAATCTACCTTATGACACATATATTAAGGCATATGCAAACTGTCATATTTTATTAGATCAAGTACTTTGCTACGACCAAGGCTATAATGCACTCGAGGCGATGGCGCAAGGAAAAACGGTCTTTGCAGGTGGCAGTGACATTTACTTAAAAGCCCATGGTTTAAATGAAATTCCCGTGATAGACGCACAACCCGATGTTAACGTGCTTGTACAGCAGTTGTCCACGCTTATAGAAAATCCAGAATCCATTCTGGAATTAGGGATTAAAGCAAGGGCTCACGTACTCAACTATCATGATTACAATAAAATAGCTGAAGACTTCCTCAAATTATACCTAACTTAATATCGGTAAATTAGTTTTATATTTTTACCGATGTTAATAAAAAATGAAATACCTTTGAGGTGTGGAAAACGATTGGAAAAAAGTAGCCGTTTCTGAAGAAATCCTAGATTTACTTCAAAAAATAGATGAGAAAAAAGCTCGTCTAGACAGTTATAGGCCATTTCCAAGTCACGTTGTGCATAGCATTAAAGAAAGCCTGAGCATAGAATGGACTTATAATTCAAACAGTATAGAAGGGAACACACTCACGCTTCAAGAAACTAAAATGGTTATTGAAGATGGATTAACCGTAAGCGGTAAATCATTGCGAGAGTATTTTGAAACCGTAAATCACCATGATGCCATTGCTCACGTAGAATCTTTAGTAACACCAGACTATGTTTTAAGAGAACGTGACATTCTAGATGTTCATGAGCTTGTACTAGATAGGATAGACAAGGACTTTTCAGGCAGGATACGCAATGCTGGTGTAAGGATAAGTGGTGCAAACTTTGTTCCTCCTAATGCACGCATTGTCCCTGAACTTTTTGAGGAGTTAATAAACTGGGTTAATGATTATAGTATTAGTATGCATCCAGTTTTAAGAGCTGCCGTTTTTCACCACCGTTTTGTATGGATTCATCCCTTTTTTGATGGAAATGGCCGTACTGTGCGTTTGGTTTACAACTTGCTGCTTATGAAAGCAGGTTTTCCTCCAGCCATTATTTTAAAAGTAGATAGGAAACGCTATTATACAGCACTTAACGATGCAAATAAAGGCAATATGGATAAAATGTTCTTCCTAGTTTCTCAAGCGGCTTTGCGCACGCTGGATATTTACTTAAGCAATCTAGAAGATACCGCAGGAGATTATGCTCCTATCGCTACCATTGTAAATGAACCTAATATTTCTTATGGACAGGAATATGTGAGCCTACTAGCAAGGCAAGGAAAAATAGATGCTTACAAAGAAGGTCGAGTATGGTACACAACAGAGCAAGCTGTTAAAGATTATATAGACGGCAGGAAGAGAAAACGTAAACTATAAAAGAGTCTTAATTTATGAGGACTCTTTTTGTTTGTTTTAAAATGGTAAAAATTATTATTTGTTATTCCAATGAATAGCGATTCCTGGAAAATCCTCGGCAGTTTTTTCTTTTGCCTGTTTGGGAATCATAAATTCAAACTCGGCTATAATTTCTAGGCCATCGTCAAAATAAAAAAGCATAGTTTCTTCACCAGCATAATCACAAATGGTTACGGCATGCACCTCTAACTCTTGAAAGTACTCATCCTGAATGGTGTGCGGTTCTGGAAATTCAAAATAGTGCAACACTTTTGCGCCTTTGAAATAATCGAAATCCTGAAGATAAATCTGGTCTGCCATGTTGCAAAGGTACGTTGTTTGATAAAAACAAAAACCCAGCTTGCGGCTGGGTTTTAACTATAATATATTAGGTTCAACTTAAACAGTTCTACTCACATCAAAACCTTCCAGCAACTGCGCAACACGCTGCACAAACTGCCCACCTAAAGCGCCGTTTACAACTCGATGGTCATAACTGTGTGACAAGAACATTTTCATGCGTATTCCTATAAAGTCTCCTTGTGGAGTTTCTACAACCGCTGGCACTTTTCTAATAGCACCTAAAGCAAGGATACCTACTTGTGGCTGGTTGATAATAGGTGTTCCCAATACAGAGCCGAAAGTTCCGACATTTGTCACCGTATACGTTCCACCTGCAGTATCGTCTGGCTTCAACTTGCCACCTCTTGCTCTACCTGCAAGGTCGTTAACGGCTTTGGCCATGCCTACGAGATTCAACTGGTCTGCATTTTTAATCACGGGTACGATTAGGTTGCCGTCTGGTAGGGCGGCTGCCATTCCTAGATTTATATTTTTACGCTTAATGATTTTATCGCCGTCAACAGCGATGTTCATCATCGGGAATTCCTTTAATGCTTGTGCAACTGCTTCCATAAATATAGGAGTAAACGTAAGGCTCTCGCCTTCTCGTTTCTCAAATGCATCTTTATGCTTTTTGCGCCAGTTCCATATGTTCGTTACGTCACATTCTATGAAACTTTGCACGTGCGCGCTGGTTTGTACACTCGCAACCATGTGGTGTGCGATGAGTTTACCCATACGCGTCATTTCTATAACCTCATCCTCACCATTTACGCTGAGCGGTGCGGCAGTTGATGGCGCTGTAGCTTTCTCAACAACTTTTTGTTCTTGTGGAGCAGCAGCCTTTTCAGGAGCAGCTACGTTACCAGATTTTTTATTTGCAACATACTGTAACAAGTCATTTTTGTTTACACGACCATCTTTACCAGAACCAGTTATTGATTCTAGTTCTTGCAGCGATATATTCTCTTCTTTGGCAATGTTTTTTACAAGTGGTGAGAAAAAAGAATCGGTATCTGAATAAGAAACGGTGGTTGTAGCTTGTTCTACCTGTGCAGTAATATGCTCAACCGCAGCAGCTACTGGCGCTGGTGTTTCTTTTGTTGCCGTTTCTTGCGAAGCTACCGGAGCAGCTGCGCTTGTGCCATTAGTTTCTATTATTGCTATGGTCTGACCTACCTGAACGACGTCGTCTACTTGAAAAAGTATTTCTACTAGTGTACCATCTACTTCGCTAGGAACTTCGCTATCAACCTTATCAGTCGCAATTTCAAGTACAGGCTCGTCTGACTCTATGGTGTCACCTATATTTTTTAACCATGAAGTTATCGTAGCCTCTGCTACAGACTCACCCATTTTAGGTAATTTAAGTTCAAATCTTGCCATAATGATGCTACTAAATCGTTTTCTTAATAATGTGCAAAAGTAATAATTCTAAAGGTAGCAATCCACTATTTACAATAGGTTGGGTATATTTTAAGAATA
>JANQTO010000323.1:0-5841 GCA_030731685.1 Nonlabens sp. | reverse complement strand
TAGTGCATTTTTACCGTTGTTCCTCGTGCGGTACTGCTATCGCTACCCAGGATAAAATCACGCTGCGGACTCATAAAACGGTACGTAAAATCACGGCCTACAGCAGTTGCCATAAAAGCAATGATAAACGTGTATTCCAGTGATGTCACATCCCAAATAATTTGCATGCCAGGTGCAAGCTGCGTAGATAGAAACTGTTGTTTAGTGAGTTTTTGAGCGTTTGACGATGGCTTGTATTGTGCATCGTTTGATACGATAACCTGGTCTTTTACAAGTAATTTAACCTGAGCGTGCGGTTTATTCTTTGTAAAAATAAGCATGTTGATTGCAAGTTTTACCAGTGCTTTTTCTAGGGCTGTACGTCTAAAATATTTGTCATAGAACAAACCCATAGCACCGTAAAATCGCTTGAAATATGTCTTGTCCTTAATGGTGCTTTCTCCTTTAAAGTGAATCGTTTTGAGAGAACCAAGGTAATAATTTGTAAAACCATGTTGCAGTGCAGTATAGCTCAAGTCTATGTCCTCGCCATACATGAAATAACGTGTATCAAAGCCGCCGAGTTGTTCATAAATACACTTCTGACAAAACATCATTGCGCCTACCAGGACTTCTATTTGCCCATTTTCGTCTTTAGAAAGGTGCGTTGCATAATACTTTGCATTGTTGCCCATTAACTTCTGGCGCGCAATCTTCGGTGTAGGAACATTACGCTTACTTTCTGGTAGGTAATTACCTTTACCATCAATAAGTTGGGTGGTAATAAGGGCTATTTTAGGGTTCGCTTTCGCGAAAGCGAATAAATCATCAAAAACCTGCTCACCTACAATCGTATCTGGGTTTAAAATGCAAAGGTGCGTGCCTTGGGCTGCTGCGACACCTATGTTGTTTGCTTTGGCAAAGCCGACGTTCTCCGTATTTGCGATGACTGTCACCTCTTTAAAGAGTGAATCCAGCATTTTTAAACTATGGTCTGTAGAATGGTTATCCACTACAATCACCTCAGCATTTAGCTTTGCCGTTGCTTTAATGACGCTGTGCAGGCATAGCTCCAAAAAAGCAGCAGCATTATAATTTACGATAATTACAGAAAGTTGCACGCGCTAGGATTTAAGTGATGTTTCATACGGGACGCGATGCAAGATACTGCGACCCAATGTTACCTCGTCCGCAAATTCCAGCTCGTCTCCTACCGCAATGCCGCGAGCTATGGTAGAGGTATTTACTGGAATATCGCCTAGCTGTTTAAATATGTAAAAATTTGTTGTGTCGCCTTCGATGGTCGGACTCAAGGCAAAAATCAACTCAACAACGGCTTCATTTTTAACTCTGTTTACGAGCGATACCACGTTTAAATCTTGTGGCCCTACTCCATCCATGGGGCTTATCTTACCACCTAACACGTGGTACAATCCACGATACTGCGAGGTGTTTTCTATAGCCATAACGTCTCTTATATCTTCTACAACACATAGAACAGTACGGTCACGCTTGGGACTTGCACAAATCTCACAAAGGTCATTATCGCTAACGTTGTGGCAAGTTGTACAAAATTTAAGGTCGTGACGCATTTTAGAAAGTGAACCTGCGAGCTCGGCTGTTTGATTAGCTGGTTGTCGCATTAGGTGTAGCACAAGTCTTAAAGCGGTACGTTTGCCTATACCAGGTAACTGTGACACATGGTCCACGGCTTGCTCCAGTATTTTAGATGAGAAATTCATGTGCGTAAAGATAATGGGTTGTTATTAAATGACTCCATGCATACGTCTTTTTAAAGCAAGGTTATCAGTTGAGATTGTTAGTAAATCTTGACCTGATTTCTGTTTAGAATTTGCTAAAATAGTAACTTCCGCATTAAATACTAACCTGTGAGCCCTACTCAAATTCTCCTTACCATTCTTGCTTATTTTGCCGTACTCGTGGGCATTTCTTTTCTAGTAGGCGGTTCAAACGATAACGACACATTCTTCAAAGGAAATAAATCGTCGCCTTGGTACATCGTTGCTTTTGGGATGATAGGAGCTTCTCTTAGTGGAGTTACTTTTATATCAGTTCCCGGTGCGGTAGAAGAAGGTGCTATGAACTATTTCCAAGTAGTGTTGGGTTATATTGTGGGTTATGCAGTAATTGCTCTTGTACTATTGCCTCTTTATTACAGGTTAAACCTGACCTCCATTTATAGCTATTTAGACGAACGTTATGGCGTGGCAGCGCAATATACGGGCAGCAGTTTTTTTATAATTTCTCGTGTTGTAGGTGCAAGTTTCAGATTGTACCTAGTAGCTGGTGTTCTACAGACATTTGTCTTTAACAGTATGGGCATTGCCTTTTGGCAAACGGTTACTATCACGGTTTTACTTATCTGGGTCTACACATTTAGGGCTGGAATTAAAACCATTATATGGACAGACACGCTACAAACCTTATTTATGCTCGTGGCGCTGGGCGTTGCAATTTATTTTATTGCTGACAATTTGGAACTGGACGGTATAGGCGGCATAACGAGTTATGTTGCAAAGAGTGACATGTCGCAAATATTCTTTTTTGACGACTGGAAAAGTGGTCAGTATTTCTGGAAACAGTTTTTTGCTGGGATGTTTATCACCATAGTGATGACAGGATTAGACCAAGATATGATGCAAAAAAACCTAACCTGTCGTAGCTTGAAAGATGCTCAAAAAAATATGTTTTGGTTTACTATTGTACTTACGGTTGTTAACCTAGTCTTTTTAGTTTTGGGTGTTTTGCTTACAGCATATGCGCAAAAAGAAGGAATTACCGCTACTAAGGATGACCTGTTCCCTACCGTTGCTATGAACGGTAACCTAGGCATAGGGTTAGGTCTGATGTTCATACTTGGTCTTATTGCTGCGGCATATTCTAGCGCAGACAGCGCTCTTACTTCACTAACCACGTCATTCTCAGTGGACATCTTGAAGTTAGAAAATAAGAAAAAAGCAAACTGGACGCGCACTGCTGTGCACGTAGGTTTTTCAGTTTTACTTATACTGGTTATTGTAATTTTCAATTACCTCATTAACGATGCTAGTGTCATCAACAAGCTTTTTACGTTTGCTGGATATACTTATGGACCGTTGCTGGGGTTGTTTGCTTTTGGAATACTCACCAAACTGAAAGTTCATCACCTCGCAATACCATTTATAGCAATTGCATCGCCTTTTATCGCGTACCTTATAAGTTACCTAGCAGATTCCTTGTTTGATTTTAAATTCGGCTTTTTTATATTGCTGCTGAATGGTTTGCTTACATTCTTAGGTTTGCTGGCAGCATCTTATTTCACAAAGCAAGACCAGAACTAGTACTGTCCAGTTCCCAGTAGTACCAGCGTACATGCTACCTCTGACATAATCTTATGCTCGGCAAGCAATTTATAAAACTCAGGATTCTCTGTTCCTGGATTAAAAATGACACGCTTTGGTTTTAAACTTATTATGTAATCAAAATATTCGGGCTGTCGTTCCGGCCCTAAATATAAGGTAACTGTGTCCACACCTTGAAAAGGCACGAGGTCTTTATGGATTTTAACGTCGTCAACCATGCCTTCTCGCAAGCCTATGGCAATGGTGTAAACATTATACTTACGTAATCTATGGATGGCAATATTTGAGTATCGGTCTACTTTAAGAGATGCGCCTAGCACCAAGGTTTTTTTAGACATAATTTAACAATCGTATTGTAACAAATGGAAAAATCACTCGTCCTTTAAGAGGAAGGAAGTGATTAGCCTTTTGAAAGATTTATTTGATAAAGTTAACATTATTCTGAAGGCTTTTCCTTCAGAAATGTAAATAACCGCATAATTCATAATGAAATGGTTAGTGTTTTTATACGGTTACTAGAAATCCCGAGCTTGCAGGCTCGGGATTTTGTTTTTTACGGGATTTTTATTGGAACCATATAATTAAATTGTAAATTATATTACCATTTCATCACCGCACTACCCCACGTAAATCCACTACCAAAAGCCGCAAGCACCACCGTGTCTCCTTCTTTAATCTTTCCATTTTCCCAAGCCTCGCACAACGCGATAGGAATAGAAGCTGCGGTTGTGTTACCGTATTTCTGTATATTATTGTAAACCTGGTCGTCGGTCAATTGGAATTTCTTTTGTATAAATTGAGAGATACGCAAGTTTGCCTGATGCGGTATCAGCATATCGATGTCGCTTACCTCAAGATTGTTCTTTTTTAGCCCTTCCATAATTACCTCGCTGAATCGTACCACTGCATTTTTAAATACAAATTGGCCGTTCATGTATGGATAGTAATCTGGATTTTCTTGTGGACCTTCGGCAATAATTTCTGGAACCCAGTGATTTGTAGATGGACCTTTAAGCGACAATTCTAGTGCATGCTCGCCTTCACTGTGCAAATGTGTCGATAAAATTCCGTGACCTTCTTTTTCACTTCTCGATACGACCGCTGCACCAGCACCATCACCAAAAATAACCGAAACCGACCTACCACGCGTCGTGAAATCCAATCCACCGCTGTGATTTTCTGAACCTATCACTAGGACATTTTTGTACATGCCCGTTTTTATGAACTGGTCTGCAACACTTAACGCATATATAAAACCGCTACACTGGTTGCGCACGTCTAGTGCTGGACAGGTATGTATGCCCATTAAATGCTGGACTTGTACACCACAGCCAGGGAAATAGTAATCTGGTGAAAGTGTTGCAAACACAATAAGTTCTATATCGTCTTTAGAGACTTGAGCTCGTTCCAAAGCGATTTCGGCAGCCTTAACACCCATAATAGCGGTAGAATTACCATCGCCTTTTTTAATATGGCGACGCTCGTTAATACCCGTGCGCTCGACAATCCACTCGTCATTAGTTTCCATGATTTTAGACAAATCGTCGTTTGTCACCACATTTTCAGGGACATATTTACCTAAACCTTTTATATAAGATGTGTACATATAGTATCTTTGAATTAGGTGCAAGATACGGTCTGTAGGGCCTTGCACGATTGATTTTAATTGACTTTTAGTATGCATGCATAATAAATTATTTCCAGATAATTCTCTAGATATACCAGACGCAGCGGTGCAGTATGATGGTGGTTTTTTCGCTTTCGCGAAAGCGAACTCCTTTTACACAGCACTACTAGAAGAAACACCGTGGAAACAAAATAAAATCACCCTTTTCGGCAAGACCTACGACGAACCCAGACTCACGCAATTGTATGGCGATGCCGGCATCTCGTATGGTTACAGCGGCATATCTTATGAGGCATTACCGTGGACCCCAACCTTGCAAGAAATTAAAAATAAGGTAGAAACTAAAGCTGGAACCTCGTTCAATATATGCCTTGTAAATCGCTACCGCGACGGGCAAGATTCAAACGGCTGGCATGCAGACGATGAAGCGGAATTAGGCGAGAATCCAGTAATTGCTTCTGTAAGCTTCGGCGAGGAGCGTTTTTTTCACTTGAAACACAACACAAACCCTGCATGGCGCTATAAATTCATTTTGGAACATGGTAGTTTGCTCGTTATGGCAGGGAACACACAGCATACCTACAAACATCAAATCGCCAAAACCAAAAAAGCAATAGGAGAACGCATTAACTTGACTTTCAGAAAAGTTGTTAAATAAAAGAATAAAGAAGTTTTGTAACCTTTAAACACGCACTACGACTATAAAAGTATGGCAAGAGCAAAAGAAATTATCGCTCCACTAGATGAGCGTTCCATAGATAGGATTATAGAAATGGCATGGGAAGACCGCACGCCATTTGATGCAATTGAGGTACAATTTGGCGTGACTGAAAGTGAGGTTATCAAAATTATGCGCAACCAGATGAAGCTTTC
>JANQTO010000322.1 GCA_030731685.1 Nonlabens sp. | reverse complement strand
AACAAATAGAGCGTACCAAAGACGAAATTGAGGACGCAGGTTCCATAAAACGCAATTTCTAATGTGGGAATCACTTGTAGAACTGGATTACGCGCTGTTCAAATACATCAACAGCTCGTGGATTGGGCAATTTGACCAGTTTTGGATATTTGTAACGAGCATAGAATCGTGGATACCGCTATACCTCCTATTTTTTTATCTGTTCTTTATAAAACTCGCCAAACCGTTAAAGTATATAGCGATTGCTGGAGTTCCATCGCTTGCTGCATTCACGTTGCTGCTTACCAACCTGGTAAAAAATTACATTCAGCGATTAAGACCCAACAATGACCCAGTGCTTGTAGATGTTATCAATATCATTCAAAAGCCGTTGAACTTCAGTTTTTGGTCGGGTCACACTGCTGTGAGCCTTGCAGTTACCCTATTTGTTCTATTGCTATTAAGACGCCACGCACCTAGCAAATGGTATGCGCTCTTTTTTCTATGGCCGCTGTTATTTGCCCTTTCCAGAGTTATCAATGGGGTGCATTTTCCCAGCGATATTTTTGTAGGAGCATTGGTAGGCGCCATTTTAGGCATAGGGGCTTATAAAATGGCTCTTTACATAAACCGCAGGTTACTACTTTACACGACTTAAAGTAAGTCCATCGCGTACAGGTATCAGTACCGTTTGCAACCTCACATCTTCTTTTAAAACTTTATTAAACTCCAGTAAAACTGGTGTTGAAGTATCTTTGACCTGCACAGGTTCCACAACTTTGCCATGCCACAGCACATTGTCAGAAACAATCAGTCCACCAGGTGCCATTTTATCAATAATCAGGTTGAAATATTTGAGGTAATTTGGCTTGTCAGCATCTATGAACACTAAGTCAAACGGGCCATCTACCTCAGGAATTATGTCGAGTGCAGGACCTATTTTTTGCGTTATGGTGATTGTGGGGTTTACGCTTTCGCGAAAGCGTGCAAAGTACCTGCCCGCCAGCGATTCCAGTTCCTCGTTAATATCGATAGTTATTATCTCACTATCATTAGGCATTCCCTCGGCGATGCAGAGTGTGGCATAACCTGTAAAAGTACCCAATTCCAGTACGCGCTTGGGAGTTTTCAAATGCGAAATCATACTCAAAACACGACCTTGATACGGTCCGGAGAGCATGATGGGCTGCAAGACTTTTTGGTAGGTTTCTCGCGTTAAATCCTGCAATATTTGAGGTTCATCCTGTGAGTGTGCTACGATGTAATCGTCCAGATTTTGTGGTAAGAAAAACATAATGGATACCTTAATGAACTTGCAAAGATAAGCCTGTCATACCATTATCATTTATAGCACTTTAAAGAGTATCTTTGCAAAAAATTTGAACTCATGAGTAGAGGTAATGAAGGTACAAGCGGTAAAGGGAGCGGTCGTCAAGGTGGGAAAGCTGGCGCAGGCTCTAAAGGCGGCAATAGACGCAGCGACAGTTCACAGGCACGTGACGGGAAATCACCGGCACGCGGCAACGCACCTACTGGAAAGCCAGCTACTCGTGGAGGAAAAAACCAAGTAATAGGCACATCACGTAGTGGTAAGCCCGTACTTAAAAAAGAATACATCGCACGTAAAAAATCTGAAGGAACAACAAAACCTAAGTCAGAAGCTGAAGGGATGCGTCTTAACCGATACATAGGAAATTCAGGAATATGCAGCCGTCGCGAGGCAGATATTTACATACAGGCCGGAAGCGTTCAAGTTAACGGTGAAGCGGTTACTGAAATGGGCTTTAAGGTAATGCCAGGCGACGAGGTAAAATTTGACGGACAGAGCATCACACCTACTAAAAAAGAATATTACCTACTCAATAAGCCAAAAGGTTTCATTACTCCTAAAAAAGGGGAACGCACGAGTAAAACGGTTTTTGACCTCATGTCTAGTGCCACCACTGCAAAACTGCATGTCGTAGGAGCGCTTACTAGACCGTCATTAGGACTTATGTTGCTTACTAACGACCTTGAAATGGCTAATAAGCTAAACAACCCTAACAAACCATTACGCCAAATTTATCATGTAACCCTAGACAGAAACTTCAAGCATGAAGATATGGTGAAGGTACGCAACGGCGTGCTTATGGACGGTGAACCGTTGCACGTACATGACATTAACTTTGTAGAAGGCGGTAAAAACAACGAGGTAGGCATTGAAATTCATAGTAGTAAGGAAAACATCGTTGCACGTATTTTTGAATCTCTCAAATATGATGTGAAAATCATAGACCGTGTAGTAATCACGGGTTTAACTAAAAAAGACTTGCCTCGAGGTAACTATAGGCTCCTAAGTAAGCAGGAACTTATCAATCTTAAAATGTTGTAAGTTAAAATGTTGTAGTTTCTACGTAGGATATGTTATTTTTGATACCTAAATCGTCTAATATTCATTTACAGACCTATAATAACATAAACTATTGAATACAAAGTATATTGATCTTATAGATCAAACGTATTACTTCCCGACAGAAGAATTTGAACTAAAAAATAAAGAACTCCAGTTTCATGGAATAGACCTCATGGAACTTGTAGAAACCTACGGTTCTCCACTTAAATTTAGCTATCTACCCAAAATTTCCGAAAACATTAAACGAGCACAAGGCTGGTTTAAAGATGCTTTCAAAGAGCATGATTACAAGGGAAAATACTACTATTGTTATTGCACAAAGAGCTCGCATTTCAAACACGTTCTAGACGAGGCTCTCAAAAACGATATACATATAGAAACAAGTAGTGCTTTTGACATTAATATTGTCAATAAGCTGCTGGACGAGGGAAAAATTAAAAAAACGTCCTACATCATATGTAACGGTTTTAAGCGAGATGAATACATTCTGAATATTGCTGGTCTCGTAAATAAAGGCATTAAGAACTGTATTCCTATCATAGATAACTATGAAGAACTTGATTTACTGACCGCCGCTACAAAGAAGAAATTCAATGTAGGGATACGCATAGCCAGTGAAGAAGAGCCTAAGTTTGAGTTTTACACCAGCAGGCTAGGTATAGGTTACAAGAACATTATCAATTTTTATAAGAATCAATTAGATGGGAATGACCAAGTGAACCTTAAAATGCTTCACTTTTTCATCAATACGGGCATACGAGATAACGCCTACTATTGGAACGAGCTTCATAAGTGTTTGCGCGTTTATGTTCAACTGAAAA
>JANQTO010000321.1 GCA_030731685.1 Nonlabens sp. | reverse complement strand
TCATCATCATATAAAGAATACCACAAGCGAGCAGCAACATCATATACAGCGTGATAATAACAGCAAGCGTATTATTCATTTTAAGACGTTCTCGCAAAAAGATAACGATGGGTCTACCTACAAGAGAAATTACCGCCGCACATCCTATGTAAAGAATAACTGCCTGAACTGCATATAAGAACCATAGAAGTAAAACGACACCGCCTATAATGAGTAATGCACGCAAGATGCCGTAAGCGATTACTTTAGACTTAGAAGCTGGAGATAGTTCCATGGATTATGTGGAAAAAACGTATTTGATAATATTTGCGCCCATGTCTAGTGCTTTCTTGCGCACTTCTGGTGGGTCATTATGGACTTCGGGACTTTCCCAACCATCGCCTAAATCGCTTTCAAAGGTAAATAAAAGAACGAGTCTACCTTCATGAAAAATTCCCAATGCTTGAGGTCTGGAACCATCGTGCTCATGAATTTTAGGCAATCCTTTAGGAAACGATGCGTAAATATTGAAAATAGGATGGTTTGCAGGAATCTCGATAAGCGCATTATCTGGAAACAACTTGACGAGTTCCTTTTTAAGATACGGTTCCATGCCATAGTTATCATCTATGTGCAAAAAGCCACCACTTAATAGATAGGTACGCAAGTTTTTAATATCGGCGTCTGAGAATACAACGTTACCGTGTCCTGTCATGTGCAAAAACGGATACTGAAATATGTCTATGCTACTCACTTCAACCGTAGCTACCTTTTTATCGATGGTTGTCCCTATGTTTTGATTGCAGTAAGCCACGAGGTTAGGTAGTGCAGTAGGGTTGCCGTACCAGTCGCCGCCGCCGCCATATTTGAGCACTGCAACCTGCTGTGCCTGTAGCGTAAAAGCGGTTAGCATTAATAGTAAGGTCGTGCTTATAACTCTAATCATGGTACAAACTTAACGCGTTAGTTTCATAAATCGCATACTTGTATTAAAGAATAATGCATTGTTGGCATATTAAATGTAACTACCTTTATGTGGAAACAACAATCCTAACTATATGAAGCACCGTTTTTTACTTAAAAAGATTGTTCCTACTTGCTGTTTAACACTGGCAATGAGCATTCTTGTATTTCAACATAATCAAAACGAGAAGGAACTTACCATTCCTGCAGCTAACCAAAATAGTATAGTCATAGAATTATTTACCTCACAAGGTTGCTCCAGTTGCCCACCTGCTGATGCACTTGTTGCAGGGCTTAAAAATAAGGACAATGTTGTTGTACTGTCTTATCACGTAGATTACTGGGACAGGCTGGGCTGGAAAGACACTTTTTCATCTCCTGAGCATAGTGATTATCAACGCAGGTACTCAAAGCAACTTCATGCAAAAACATATACACCCCAAATAGTTGTAAACGGTAATCGGGAGTTTGTGGGCTCTAACAAACGAGAACTCAACGTCCATCTAAAATCCCACAGTACCGTTACACACTTAGAGTCGGCGGTAGTTAAACGCTTGGGCAACTCGATTAAAGCACATTACAAACTGGAAACCATCGCGCCAGACGCGCAGGTATATGCCATCCTTGTACTTGACGAAGAAAACGTAACAATTCAAAGAGGCGAAAACAGCAATAAGAAAATAGACTATCACAACGTGGTTTTATCGAAAGTGCCACTAGATATCACTCATAAAACAGGCATGCATTCATTTCAAATTCCTTTAAGCGCATCGCCCAATCAAACCTTTAAAGTCGTGCTACTCGCCCAGGACAAAAACATGACTGTAAAGGCGGTTTCAGTTTCTAAAAGCTGTTGATACCGTTAAAAATAGCGCTTGTGTAAACGCCGGCGGTTTCGGTTCGTAACCTATTGTTACCAAGACTTACAGGCCTAAATCCACTGTTGATTGCGGCACTGATTTCGGTAGAAGAGAAGTCGCCTTCTGGTCCTATAAGCATGAGGACATTTGAAGATTTTGTTGCAATCTCTTGTAGGGTTTGCTTTTGGGTTTCTTCGCAGTGCGCGATAAATTTTTGGGCATCGGTTCGTTCTGCTATAAAATCGGTAAACGCGGTTAGCTCATCAAGCTGCGGCTTGTAAAGTTGCAAGGATTGCTTCATGGCGCTTACGAGAATTTTGTCAAATCGCTCATGGTTTATCTTTTTACGCTCGCTGTGGTCGCAAAGTAGTGGTGTTATTCTAGTTACGCCCATTTCGGTCGCTTTTTCCAGAAACCACTCCATACGGTCATTCATTTTAGTAGGGGCGATGGCTATGTGAAGCTGGTAGGATGGTAGTGGTTCCGCTTTCGCGAAAGCGAGATGCAACTCACATTTAGAATTTGTAATAAGTCCTATGGTTGCTGTAAAAAGCAAACCAGCACCGTTTGTAATATGCACCTGGTCGCCGGTTTTTTTGCGCAAAACACGTGTCATATGCCGGGCATCTTCTTTATCTAGCGCTAGACTAACGGTACTTGCATCAATGTTAGGGTAATAAAATAATTGCATTACATGGCGATTCTAGGTGATGCGCTCACGTCCATACCTACAAAATCGGCTTCTAGATATTTAAAATATCCCACGATTCCTATCATGGCCGCGTTATCTGTCGTGTATTCAAAAGGTGGGATAAAAGTAGTCCAGCCTTTTTTATTGTAGGATAGCAGTTTTTCTCGTATAGCGCTGTTTGCACTCACGCCGCCACCTATAGCGACTTGGGTGATACCTGTTGTTTTTACCGCTTTTTCTAATTTTTTAAATAAAATCTTAACGATGGTATACTGTACACTTGCACAAATATCGTTTAGGTTTTTTTCGATAAAATCTGGGTCGGCTTTTGTTTCCCGTTGGAGAAAATAAAGGACGGCCGTTTTAAAACCACTGAAACTGTAATTAAATAATGGTGCATTAGGTATGGGAAACTCAAACGCATGCGGATTTCCAAGTTGCGCTAATTTGTCAACCTGTGGTCCTGCTGGATATCCTAAGCCTAATAATTTACCGGTTTTATCAAAAGCCTCACCTACAGCATCGTCCTGCGTAGTTCCTAAAACCGACATATCATCATGTGCATTTACCTTCACGATTTGTGTGTGACCACCACTTATGGTTAAAGCGATAAATGGAAACGCAGGCATAGCCTGACCGTGGTCTATAAAATGGGCAAGTATGTGAGCGTGCATGTGGTGCACCTCTACAAGAGGTATATC
>JANQTO010000320.1 GCA_030731685.1 Nonlabens sp. | reverse complement strand
GGGTGGAGTGAAGTAATCTAATAGAGACTTCTGCGATTTAAAAAAAATACAAGAGGTCTTTATTGAAATTTTAATCAATCACAAATGTCAGTCTGAGCTTGTCGAAGACGTTGTAGTTACGTGTTGTGCTCATTGAAATACCTAAGTACAAGTCGCACTTCCATACTTCGGTAATCTCAGTACAGGCAGGCTAAGTGTGACAACCAATGTAGAATTATGAATGCTTAAAACCATTTTTAAACAATGAAGTTCTATTTTGTTTACATTTTAAAGTGCAGTGATGACAGTTTCTATACAGGTTTTACAAGCAATATAGACCAGCGAGTTGCTGAGCACCAAATGGGAAAATCTGCTGGATATACTTCTAAACGATTACCAGTAGAACTTGTATGGTGCGAGCAATTTATGGACGACCCGGAACAAGCCATTATGTGGGAAAAGAAGATAAAAGGATGGTCTAGAAGGAAAAAACAAGCATTAATAGACAGTGACTGGGAAAGTCTGGTCCTTTTTTCTAAAAACTATACACAACATGGAAATAGGATTATTAAATAAGGTCAGTCTAGGTAGGTTTTCGGAAAGACCTTGGTATAAATCGCACTTCGATACTTCGGTAAACTCAGTACAAGTAGACTCAGTGTGACAAGAAGTATGAAATTAAAAACTAAAAAAAATGTCAGTCTGAGCCTGTCGAAGACGTTGTCGTTCCTTACTGAGCTCGTTGAAAAACGTTAGTACACGTCGCACTTCGATACTTCGGTAAACTCAGTACGAGTAGGCTCAGTGTGACAACTACAGTGAAATTAAACAAAGCAAATGTCAGTCTGAGTACTTCGATAAACTCAGCATAAGCCTGGCGAAGACGATATTACAACCACAAAACTAACTTCCATTTAAATGGCAGAAAACGAAGAAATAAAAGACACCACCACCCAACTAGACTCGGGAACTTACGAGATCATCCAAAGTCGCCTGCTCAAGCAAAAAACTGACTTGCAGCAACGACTGGCAGTGCTTAATGACGAGCGTAAAAAAGTATTTGGTTCTCTAGAAACTAGGCTCATTGCAAACGACCGCATCAATACAGAAAATAACTGTATCGCCCGCGACATCGTAACCATAGGCACCTACAGTATTTTTGGGTATAATGTGCATTTTGGGTTGCGCACAGAGATTAATCTCAGTGATGTTTTTAGTATTTATGTATTTGATAGAGAAGGGAATGATGGTGATGCATTACGCTTTCGCGAAAGCGAACTAGGACTACAACTCATAACCGATACAACATTTCAGACCGATTTTGAAAATCTGTACAAGTATTACCGTAATACTATTTTTTCAAAGTTTGCCATTATAGGGAACTACCTCCACATGGTATTTCAGCTGAGTGACAGGGTTACAGATATCAAGACTTTCAAGTGGCTTATCAAAGAAGATAGCCTGCAATATGTGGATAATCGTAGTGAGCACGAGTATAAATTTCCACCACAATATGACTTTACGTGGAAAGAAGCAGGTCGCGATGACCAGCGTAACGGCGTCCACGCGCATGTTTCTATACTAGATAAAGTATTTGTAGAAACCATAGGCGGCGACTTAACGATTAAAGTAGAAGACAACACCGGCGATGGTCAAGGCATCTACCGCGAGGACGTCATGCACCGCGACCAGACGCTAGACGACGGGCAATACCGCTATGCCGACTTAGGCAATATTATTGTTCTAGAAATCAAACCTTTTCAAGAAGAGCCACGCTATTTTGTGTACAATCATAAAATAAAAGAGGTACAAAAAATAGACAGTATCGCACAGGCAGCGGTGCTGTTACCAGACGACCAGGGAATAATTTTCCCAAGCGGTTATTACCTACAAACGGGTGATTACAATGTCTTCCCGGGAAATGCTGGCAAACTAAAATTTCAGCAAAAAATCGCATCGCCTAACGGTGAAGACCATCTGTACGTTTTCTATAATGCACAGGATGGGTTGTATGTGCTCATGTCTTACAATGTCATAGACCAAGTTGTAAAGACCCCTATTATTTGTAACGGGTTTACGATTTTGGAACAAGGCGAGCTGTGTTATTTCCGTACCGAAGATGAGCAGACGAAGCACCACATGCTACAAATATGGCAAACACCTTATTTAAAAGGGAACATTATGCCATCAGAGCATCAGGATACGATGCTGTTTAAAATAGGTAATAAAGACATTGTTAAGGCGATGGCACAGGCAAACGAGCTCATTACCTTATTGAATAAAGAAGACAGTTACGGCGGTCTTTACGATGATATCGCACGTAGTTCCAAAGACATTTTAGACGCGTACTACTGGCTACCCGAAGAGGAAACCCAACAACTCAACCTACCACTTGCCGAAATAAATAAAGCCTCAAACGCCGCGATAGACGAGTTTGAGAAAGTAAAGCAACTACGCAAAAAAGCGGCTACAGATACCACTGCAATATCACAACAGGCTACGACGCTTTTTGGTAAGATTAAAAGCACCTCATTTAATAGCATTAATGATTTTGTCGCTTTACTTACCCAGTTGCGCACCTTGCGTGGCGAGGCGATAGGTCTGTACGAAATACGTTATGTAGATACCGATTTCATAAAAGATATTGAAGACCAAATCGTCGAACAAAACGAAATTATCTCTCGTCGCGCAGTGACTTTTTTACTAGACGACAAGGCACTTGCGCCCTATCACGATGCGGTTAATGAAAAACAAAAAGCGCTAGACGAGACTTCTAAGGTTATCGAGATTAAGAATCTAGAAAAAGAGGTAAATCAAATCGCTACAGACCTCGAGTTGCTTATAGACATCGTTTCAAACCTTGAGATAGAAGACACGTCACATTCTACAAAGATTATTGAGAACATATCGCTCATTTTTGCGACCATTAATCAGGTAAAAGCTGCGATTAAGAACAAGGTAAAAACGGTAGGTAAAAAAGAAGCTCAGGCCGATTTTGCCGCACAACTCAAGTTGATAGACCAAAGCATCATCAATTACCTGGATATCGCAAACACGCCAGAAAAATGCGATGAATTCCTGACCAAAGTCTCCATACAACTCGAGGAACTAGAAGGTAAGTTTGCTGACTATGACGAGTACATTACAGAAATTATTGAAAAACGCGAGGAAGTTTATGCAGCATTTGATAACCGTAAAAACAGTCTGGTTGAAGCACGCAAT
>JANQTO010000319.1 GCA_030731685.1 Nonlabens sp. | reverse complement strand
CCATATAGGTGGTAAAATCGTTTGTGCCATTGTCTTTTTGGTAGGTAGGTGTGGAGCGATCATCCAGTATTCGTTCTATAAATTCCTCAAAATCATCGTCATCTAAAAGATGCATGGAGACTGCTGTATAAAAATCGTCACCATCTGGCACCGTAAAAATATAAATAGGGTCGCGCAAATCGATTCCAGCACTGGTCGGGTCATCTTTTAAATCTTCCAGTAACTTAAACATTTCGCTATTCTCACTGCGTACTTCGCGTTCCAGACTCTTAAAAGAGCTCATTTTATCCAACTCGTCTAGTTCTCCTTTTTCAGCAAGCGACTGTATGTCTATGGACATGACCATAGTAGCATCTAGAGGTATAACGCTGGTGGCAATTTCGCCGTTGGAACATGATGTTAGCGCAACAGCTCCTATGACTATGGCTGCTATTTTAGAAAGTAATATTTTCATGTATTGGTTGTTTGGGAGTTCGCTTTCGCGAAAGCGAATTATAAAAAGTAAATATAATTAATTAATTTATAACGTCGTTTTTTAAATACCAGTAAAGGTGCTGGGCGTGATGGCACTCATTTCAGCCTTTATGGCCTCACTCACATCTAAACCTTTGATAAACGCAGCGATGCTAGCACCCGTGATTTTTTCATTGGTTCTGGTGAGTTCCTTCAACGCCTCATACGGATTAGGATATGCCTCGCGGCGTAAAATGGTTTGAAGTGCCTCTGCAACTACAGCCCAATTATTTTCTAAATCCTGAGCGATTTTTTCTTCGTTCAATAAGAGTTTATTCAGTCCTTTTACGGTCGCCTGAAACGATAAAATGGTGTGGGCAAATGGAACTCCTACATTACGCAGCACCGTAGAATCAGTTAAATCGCGTTGTAACCTTGAAATGGGCAATTTTGCTGCAAGATGCTCAAATAGTGCATTTGCTATACCTAAATTCCCTTCGCTATTTTCAAAATCGATAGGGTTTACTTTATGCGGCATAGCGCTGGAACCTATCTCGCCAGCTTTAATTTTTTGCTTGAAATAGTCCATACTCACATAGGTCCAGACGTCGCGGTCCAGGTCTATAATGATGGTATTGATGCGCTTGAGATTGTCATACAACGCAGCCATGTGGTCGTAGTGCTCTATTTGTGTGGTCGGGAAACTATGTTTGAGACCTAAACGGTTCTCGACAAAATCTGCTCCGAAATCCTGCCAATTTATCGCTGGAAAAGCAACATGATGTGCATTAAAGTTACCCGTTGCACCGCCAAATTTTGCTGCATGTGGCACGTGTTCCAACAAATGCAATTGCTCTTCAATACGTGTTACAAATACATAAAATTCCTTGCCCAGTCGGGTAGGTGATGCAGGTTGCCCGTGCGTGCGTGCAAGCATAGGAATGGTTGCCCATTCATTTGATAAACGTTCTAAGGTTTCTTTGAGTTCGTCGAGCGCAGGCAAATACACATCTTCTACCGCATCTTTTATGGAAAGTGGTATAGCAGTATTGTTTATATCTTGTGAAGTGAGACCGAAATGTATAAATTCTTTATGAGCACTCAGCCCTAATGCATCAAATTGTTCTTTGATAAAGTATTCCACAGCTTTCACATCGTGGTTTGTAACCTTTTCAATATCCTTGATTGCTTGCGCGTGTTCTTCGGTAAAATTTCTATAAATGTTTTTGAGGGACTCTTGGGTTTGCTCGTCAAAGGGTTGCAGTTGAGCGATTCCGCTTTCGCTTAAAGCGATAACATACTCAATCTCTACCAGCACACGGTAGCGTATGAGTGCAAACTCTGAGAAATAATTTGAAAGGGTTGCGACCTTATTGCGGTAGCGGCCGTCTATAGGCGATATGGCTTGTAAAGCGGTAGGCATAGGTTGTACTTTAAAGCATGTGAAATTACGGTTTTTTTGCGGGTAAACAGCTTAGAAAAGCACTTATTAACCAGCAATTTTGGCAAGAATCGCACCACCGCAAGCCCTAAATCCCGTATGCGGATTCCGCTCCAGATGTTCTTGAATATTCACCTTGAGCGCATCATGTACCCAGTCAAATTCCTTTCCCAGTTCGTATACCGCACGTGAGGCAAAGGCCAAGTTTGCGGTGCGGTCGCCGTCGTCTAGCAACATTTGGAAACAGCCATCAAGCATGCGCTCACGCATGGGTTGGGTGAGCAGTTCTTTGTAGGGATTCGGCTTTTTGCTGTAGTATTTTTTTGTAATGATAGAGGCCATTTTAGATAATGAACGATTTCCAGAGCTGTTAATGTCTAAGGTATAAAGTTCAGAAATGGCATATAAATGTTCAAGGCAAGCGGCTTCATGTTCTAAAAAAGACTGCTCCAGCACCCAGCACGCCTGATGAGAAACACCACTTTGCGGGTTGCAATATGCTATTAAATTTGCTAGCAAGTTGTAATTCACAGCCGCGATTCCTAGTTGCAAGCGCTCTTTTTTATAGGCTTTAAGAGTTTTTAGTTTTTCTAGAAGTTGTGGGCTGGTCACTTGGTTGGTTTTTACTTTTTAAGGATGATGTGTACTTGAATTTACATTATTTAAACGCCGGATATCTCTCTATCATCATTGGAAATTTCTTAACATCGGCATAGGAATAGACTGCTTTTTCAACCCCACAAAATGATGAGATTGCTTGGTCAGCTGTTATTTCAGACATTGCGTCGCTGTTCAATCTCCAGCCAGGAGTGCCTGCGGTCCGTTCATTTATCCAAACTTCTTTATATGCTGTATCGCTCACAATGTGTGTGCCTTCACAAAGGACATCTTTAGAAATAGTTTGTGCAAGGACATTATAAACCGTTTTAGAAACGGGTGTTTCCCTACCTGCCTCGTAGTTATAAATTTCTACGCTGAACAATTGTGTGCTGGCAGGGTTTGTGGTCTGTTCTTCGCTTTGGGCAGTGGCGTTTAGAACTAAGAGAAAAAGGAACGCGGTGATGATGGTTATGTTTTTCATTGAGGTTGTTTTAGAAGGCTCTTGAAAAAGGCTATGGGTTGGTATCTATAAATTTAGTAAATAAAATTCAATTGTTAGCGATAAGCTTCAACTGATGACTTCATTAACTTTTTATGAAAATAAGAATGCCAATCAACGTCAAGTTTTCAAAATCAAATGCTCATTGTTGATTAAGGGGCTGCTGATAGATTTTTCATTTCATCAACGCTTAGTACGTTTGCCTCAAAG
>JANQTO010000318.1 GCA_030731685.1 Nonlabens sp. | reverse complement strand
GGCCATGACCGCGCAGTAAATGAGTACAACTACGAGAATATCACCTGCATACGGTCGTACAAATGCATCATTAACATATCTAGCAATAATGACTTCTACCAGAAAAAGGACAATGGCCGCCACTGCATAGGTACTTTTATTCCTCCGTTTCATGACGATTGTATTTTGAGTAAACATATTGAACAAAACTGAATAAGACGCCTAAACCTATAATTAAAAGCCAGGCACTTTTATGCGTAAATGGGTCTGTAAATAGTGCAATTGTATCGTTTACTATGTGCATAGGTCGCTTTACAATATCCCAACTGTTCCATCGCAATACACGACCTAAATAAATACCCAGCGCACTGAGCCACCACAAACTATGTTGCATTATGCGGAGTCTAAATTTGCTTAGCGGCTGCCATAATTTGGCTATAATCGCTATCATGTGGTCCATGCTTTGTAACGCCGCTATCATACCTGTAATCGCAAAACTGCTTATGGTAATGGTGTCTACAAAGATTAAAAATCCGCTGTGATTGTTTGTGTGTATCAAATCTGTAATCATGTACGGTGCATTTGGTAAGAACAATAACCATAGCATAGCTACTGGGATAAATGCCAGTTTGCTTTTACCAGATACATCTTTTAGGCCTTGTAAAAAAGTGATACTTATAACAAACGGAATTAAGGCTAGAATAAGATTCCACGCCATAAAAAGCATGTAGAAATCGTGCGTTAATTTTATACGCACAGCGAGCAAACCTGAACAAATGATGGTTGCCACAAAAAGGGTTTTAAGACTCTTATAGTTTTTGAAAAGAAATGTTTTAGTTATCATAACGAAAGGATTTTGATGAATAATAGAGCTATTGGTATGTTGAGTAAGCACATATACATGGTAAAAATGGTTTCTTGAACAGGTATGTGTTCATTAAATGAGCGAATAAGTACTCCTAAAAACATCAAACCGTTGATGAACACTGCGCAAAACAGAAAGACAATGCCTACACCTAAAAGTGCATCTGTTCCCCACGATAGCGCACTTAAGAATATAACGCTTCCAACTGCTAACGTAATGCCAGCAAACTGTAAGGCAATGCTATTTCCGTGGCTGAATGTTCTTAGTTTGTGCATCATTTGATTTTTTGAGTTGATGGGCTACCAAATTAAATTCCTGCCAGTTGCGGTCTGTAAATACAGACAGCTTCGTTTCCATATAACCAGAGCCCGTGACACGATAGTCTGTTTGTTGGAGCAGCCCGTTTTCTTTGAGTACCAATGCATTTTGAGGTAGCATGGAGCGGAAAAGTTGTTTGTTCTCAAAACCATGGTTGATATTGTACTCGGTGATAATTGCTGGCCAGTTTAACAATGCAAATACGCACAACACCACATAGCTTATAGCGGTGTTGCGGCGTAGCAAATATGTAAAGTTCAGCTTAAAATGAACCTTGAGATAGGTAGTCAAAAGCCCTGCAACGCAAAGCAGTAAATAAACCATAACGCCTACACGCTTATAGGTAAGACCATGAAGGCTTATGTACAAGTAGTTTTTTGTAAAAATACTGGCTATAAGAACGGCGTTTAATCCTATCCAAACATAAGTAAGTATGCGCAAGGTCTTGCTGTTGCTTATAAAATTGAGCGCGCCACGGTAATAATAGGCTATAAGACCTATCGCTACAACAATACTTACGATACTTGCATAAACTCCATAATGCACTGCTTGCGATAGTGCGCTTGCCTTAAAATCGTTGAGGTTATAGAGGAATAAATACTCACTAAATAATACTACTGCTAGCAACACATTTAGCGCAACGAGTGAATATATGCCTACCTGCATTTCGTTTTTAAGTTCCTCAAATTTTTCAGCTATAGGTATATTTTTTTCAAGGTCATTTGTTTTTAAATCGTCTGTTGTGGAGAGCGGTTGCAGCGCGTTTGGTTTGATGACATTACTCATAATAAAAGAACCTAGTAAAGCCGTAAGTACCCATAAAGCATCGATAAAACTCAGATCTATGTGATTCAACCAATCGTTAAAAACAGGATTCACTTGCTGGTAAAGTGCTGTAAAGAGCGCAACAAGGCATAATGGTATGATGATAAGTTTGGTTAATTGGAAGGCATTGACCTTTTTTGGGTCAGAGGTTTTTTCATTGGGAATTTGAAATAAAAAATTATGAAAAGTACCTACGATTAGGTTGTACATGCCATTAAGCCAACTCACATACATACTACTCGATGCGTGTGCTACAAATCCCAAAAAGGTTATCGTGGAAAACAAACACATCGTTATGGAAATGGCAGTACCATGCACCATGACAGCAGTGGCAGTGCTCAACATCGCAATTAAACTGAGCAGTATCGTAGGCTTTTTAAGTATACCATGATTTGAAATTGCCAGCGCTACGGTTAAAAAAAGGGTGTATAATAGCAGATTGATTCCCAGAAATTGCTGGTAGAATAGTGTAGAGAAAACGACGCCGCCTAAGACGATGATAACAGATTTTTTCATGATGGTATTATTTAGTTTTTGAATTGAGAAATAGGTGAAGCGAGATGTTGCATAAAATCTATGGCATGTACTGGTACTGCTTGTTTTCCTGAGGAGTACGCTTTCGCGAAAGCGGAATATCCATCCATATACAGCATTGCACCTACAAACATTGCGAGAAGTACAAACGGGCTGCGCTTGCCATTGCCATATAACCAAAATTGCATGGCAATTTCCTGTGTGGTGTCTATTTTATAGTTGGTAATAACGTGGAAAACATCGTGGTTTTCGCAGCGCGGTTGAGGTTCAAAAGAGTGCTTAAGCAAGAAGCATCCCAAATGATACCCCAGGCTGCTGATAGGATAGGAGAGTAGCTGCTGCGTGTTAACGTTCCAAGAAGGACCCTTTTTAAAGGCGACATATGCTTTACTCGCTATCTCAAAAGAGTGTGCTACAAACACTTCCCTTATATACCTTAAAGTACTTTGAATTTCAAAGTAAAAAGACAAAAAAAAGGTTTTGCTGAGTCGTTGTTCCATACTATTAATTTGATTTAGTCCTTTCATGATGTTATGATTTGATAGTGTTTTATTTATAACAAAGTCTATGCTCAATATTCTATGTTCCTTTTAAATTTGACGGTGCATATTAATTGCCTAACAATTTCTCAAGCGCAGCAATATGTTCCTTAAAAGCCAACTTGCCTAGGTCTGTTGCGATGTAC
>JANQTO010000317.1 GCA_030731685.1 Nonlabens sp. | reverse complement strand
GTACTGCGAGTGAAGGTCAGGTTCGTAGTAGATACGTCGTTCTTAGAAAATATTTAGAGAACAATAGGTTTCTCATTTTTACGGACAGTAGAACAGAAAAAATAGCAGACTTAACAACAAATGACGCGTGTAATTTGTTATGCTATCATTCTGGGAAAAGCTTGCAGGTTCGTATCCTTGGAAAAGCGATTATCCATTACAATAATAGCGTAACCCAAAATTATTGGAACGGTGTAAAAAATCACAGTGCAAAGGCCTATACTAGCGTCCTACCACCAGGTTCGGTGATTAAGAATCCGCAAGAGGCTTATTCTTGGAATGAACCTGCAACTAGTGCGTATTTTACGGTTGTCGAGATTATACCAAGTACGATTGAGGTTTTACAACTTAACCGCGACCAGCACATTAGGGCTTTATTTACGCTTGATAGTGAATCTATGGCGTCTACTTTTTTAGCTCCTTAGCTTGCTGGCTATAAATTATGATAGAACGACAGCTATTTTGTTAAGAAATAGCATTTGGACTCGCGGTTCCAGTTTTTCTTTTTGGTTAAAAGAGGCTAATTAGTCTTTAAAATTAATAAGCTACCCATACGTTACCATTGTAAACCATCACACTATTGTTTATAGTGTCGTAATACATAAGGCCTGGCGTAGGATTCTTTATGTTAAGTTCTCCTCTTGCAGACTTAGGAAGCACCATTGCTTTTGTAGTGCTTTCTACTATAAAAATGCCACTCGCATCTGAGTTACTTGCATCGATAATCACTTTTGAGTCTGTAGCAAAATCTGTTACGGTGTTTGCGACTCCGCCAGGTTTTACTGCACTCCAGACGGTTCCATTATAATAACGTAGACTGCCTGTAGCATCATCAAACACGATAGTACCAGCGTTCGGGCTTAACGGTAGTGTAACAGGCTGTAAGTATATGCCTCTAGGCTCGCTTCCAAATTGCAGTGCAGCTGATGGGTCTGAGGTAGAACTAATTCCTATGAGTACCTGAGCCTGCATAGAATTAAAACAGCCCCAAAAAATAAAACTAAAAATAAAAGTCTTCATGTTTTTTAAATGAACATTGTTACTCGCAAAATCGCAAGATATTTACATCACCTAGATTGCGCCACGGTCCGGTATTAGGATATACCTGCATGGTATTTGTAGTCGTGTTGTACACAATCATTCCCTCGACAGGAGTCAGGGCGTCTATTTGGGTTTGGCTTAATCTAGAAACAACCATTCCTTGATTTCCACCACGTACGTCCAGATAACTGTTTGCTATCGGAGTATCTGTGTTTATGCCTACCAGCCCTTCGTTAAAATTATCATTGAGCTCATTTCTATCCAGGCGTGCAAGGGTGATATAGTTTGGTTGACCATTATTTCTCATATCTGCTCTAAACACGACATTTCCGCCTGTAACAACCTGCCTGTATCTTACATTTGTTGTAAACGCAGGGTTGTCAGCAATGACGACATACCACGCCTCACCAGGTGCGGTTGTAAAACCTGCCGTGTTAAACTGATAATAAATACAGCCTACATTTCCGGTATCCTGGGTGCTCCAAATTCTATTAATGCGTCTTAAATTGGGGCTTGCGGTGGTGATTACGTTTGTAGAGACTTGATAGTTACCATTATTGTTTCCCACCATAAAAAAGTCCAGATTATCTAAACTTGTCGTTCTAGTGGGGCTTTGTGTATTACTGACAAAGTCGTTGTCCAAGGAAATGGTCAGGATATCATCTGCATTTGCGGAGCGTGATACTCGCTGATTCAATGCGGAATTATCATCGCGCCCTATACCAAAGATATCTTTATTATATCCTGTGTTAACAGTCGCGTTCCAATATCTAGTCCCTACTGTACCATCCCAATTACTTGCTACATAATCTCTGCCTACGCCATCATTAAGAGAAACCCCATATTTAATGGCTAGATAAGAGTTAACTTTTGAAAGATCGATAGGGTTTAGAACCCTATCGAAATAAAGTATTTCTGAAATGGTACCGGTCAATTGATTTCCACCAGTATCGTCATCACCTAAAACGTAATTTCCGCTCGTCCAGTTCGTTGAAAAAGTTTTGGTGTTAAGTGCTGCTATACTACGCGTATTTTCAAAAATCTCACTAAATCCAGAACCTCCGGTGTCGGTTACAGCCCAAACATTAGGCAGACCAGTCCTCATAGCAGTGGTGTATGTAGTATTTGAGGCATATCTCCTATCAATAAAAAATGCTCTACTTCCACCTGATCTGAACTCTACAAATGACTTGTCATTAATAACATTGATTTTACAAACAAAAAAAATAGTGGAACCAACACCAAAAGGTCTCGTTATCGCTGATGAAGTAAAAGGTTTTGCGTCGTCTGTAAATAAAACAGTGGGATTAAAATTTATGGAATTTGTTATGTCGTTGGTCCAAACGGCTGCTCCAGTTCCGTTAGCATTCCAAGCAGTGTTTCCCTGCTGATTTGACCATAATGTAATACTACAATTATTTGTACCGCAGTTGACTCCTGCGTTTGCTTTTAACCACAAAGATAAATTATTACCAACTCCACCTGGAGATTGAGCACCAATCAATGGACTTATAAATACTGCCGTAAAAAGGACAATAACATAACGTTTCGTGTACTTCATAATTAGTTACTAGGCATTTTTCTAAAGTAAATCGCAACAAAAATAATATTAAACTATGTTACTTTACCAAAATAATCGTTATAGTCTATTAAAACATGAAGATTAACGATTTATTATGCCGATAATCTGTTTTTTTTATGAATAATATCGTGCTTTAATACTCGAACGCTCCAAACATACTTTTAATAGTCAGTTTTTTAGAATCACTCGCCTCAACACGACCCACAATTTGAGCATCTACATCAAACGATTTTGAAATTTCTATGATTTCTTGAGCAATGGATTCATTTACATAAAGTTCCATACGGTGCCCCATATTAAAAACTTGATACATCTCTTTCCAGTCAGTTCCAGATTCTTCTTGTATCATTTCAAATAACGGCGGTAACTCAAAAAGATTGTCTTTAATAATATGTAGGTCTTTTACGAAATGTAAAATCTTTGTTTGTGCGCCACCGCTGCAATGTACCATGCCGTGTAAATGCTTGCGATTAACGGTGGTCAATATTTTCTTTATAATAGGAGCGTAAGTTCGGGTAGGTGAGAGGACTAGTTTTCCAGCGTCTAGTGG
>JANQTO010000316.1 GCA_030731685.1 Nonlabens sp. | reverse complement strand
TGGTTCCTACAGTGTTGTTTGCAACAGCTGAAGTCACATAGGCTGTTTGTATGTGATTTTTAGGATTTGAAATATCCTGTCCTTTCTTAACGAGTACAAAGCCCACATCGTGTCCTACGGCATTATTATTTATTGCAAACGTGTAGGTACCTGGCGCAACGGTTACTTGTTTTTGTACAAATTCGCCAGATACTTGTTCTAGGGCGATTGTTTTTACGATGTCGTGCATCATTTTATCTTTTTTCATCATGCTGTCTTGAGCTTGTGAGCTTGTAGATAATGCGAGTGCGATTGCTAGAAATGCGATTACTTTTTTCATGTTGTTTTGTTTAGAAGCCATTAAGGCTGTTCATGTTAAATTATAGTGCAAATATGCGCTTAACAATTGCCTATAATTTGAGCCATGTTTCCCTGCTTCTTTACCATTCTTCCCATGAGGACCTAAACTTGTTACAACGTACTTTTAGTGATGCTGTTTTGGTGTAGCACAGGTGCCGGCGTTTTAGTTAAATACCTTTTTAGAACACCGCCATGTACTTTGTTAATGTCAAATTCTATGACAAACGCCTTAGAATCTATGTCCTCTATAACGTGTAGTATTTTATTAATGTCTATACGGTTTACGACAGTTTGAATAATATTCATTTTTTCGTTTTTACCGCTGCTCCCATAACCAGTTTCTCCTTTAAAAATGGTCATGCCTACGCCCAGTTGGCTGGTGATGGCTTCTTCTATTTCTTTAGAGTTTTTTGATACTATGGTGAGCCCAATAAAGTTCTCAAGTCCTTGAATGAATAAATCGATGACTTTTGCAGTCACCATATAGGCCAGTATGGAATACATCGCCACTTCAACCGATACTAAAATGGCGGTAATGATAAATAGGATAACATTGAAAACCAGAATCGTTTTACCTATGCTTATTCCATACTTGTTAAATACAAAAAGGCCTAAAAGTTCAGAGCCGTCCAGCACCGCACCATTGCGTATCGCAATGCCTATTCCAGCACCTAAAAATACACCGCCAAAAATCGCGATGAGCAACTTATCCTCAGTCACCGCACTAAACGCTTCCAGATTAATGGCCAGCGCCAGCAATATAATTGCCACAATGGACTTCAGTACGATGCGCTTAGATACGGTAAAAGCACCTATGATTATAAAGGGAATACTAAACAGTAATAGCAGTATGGATATGTCCCAACCCGTTTGCTGGCTTAGTAGTATGGCAATGCCCGTCACGCCGCCGTCTAGGAAACCATTAGGCAATAAAAAAGCCTTAAGACCTATACTTGCGAGTAAAATACCCACCGCAATTTGTAAATACTCCTTGATATAATTCCACATAAGACCTGATATTTTGACAAATTTAATAGTATTACTACTATAAACAGGTAGATTAACTATTGATTAACGTACAGCTCTTAAAATTACGTATGTACAGACCTATTTTCTTATCTTGCTACATTAAAATAAGTCTATGAAATTTGCCCTAATTAGAGAACGTAAAAGTCCGCCAGATAGGAGAGTCGTGTTTACACCAGAGCAGTTAGGTGGTTTGCATCACGCTTTCGCGAAAGCGGAATTCCTAGTAGAATCTTCTCCCATTAGAGTTTTTCCTGACCCACAATATGCTGCACATGGCATCACGGTCACGGACGATGTGAGCGATGCCGACGTATTAATAGGCGTGAAAGAGGTTCCCAAAGAAAACCTGATACCCGGCAAAAAGTATTTTTTCTTCTCACACACCATTAAAAAACAACCGTACAACAGAGCGCTGTTAAAGGCGGTTTTAGATAAAAAGATTGAACTATACGACCATGAAACCATCGTGCGTAAGTCTGGGGCAAGACTCATAGGTTTTGGCAGGTATGCTGGTTTGGTAGGTGCGTATAACGGTTTTAGAGCATTGGGATTACGGGACAAACTATTTGAATTGCCCAAGGTAGAATCCCTAGCCGACCTCAAAGCGGTGAAAAAGGAGTTGACGCGCATTAAAAAAGACCTTCCCGCAATCAACATAGTCATTACTGGAACGGGAAAAGTTACCGGAGGCATACGGGAAATTTTAGAACACCTGCAATTACACGAACTCAAGCCAAAAGAGTTTTTGCAATTGGGATACTTTGCAAACAAACAAACCGTATTCACCCAGCTGGACGTGATACATTATTACACTCGTAAAGATGGTTACCGACCTACTAAAACCGAGTGCTACAATAACCCAGAACTGCTCAAAAGCGATTTCATGAAATATGCGGCGGTGACAGACATGCTTATTACAGGGCATTTTTATGGGAATAGCGCACCGTACTTTTTCACTCGGGAAGATGCTAAAAACGAAAAGTTTAAAATAAACCTCATTGCAGACGTGAGTTGTGACATAGACGGGCCTATAGCTTCAACCATAAGACCCAGCACTATTGCCGACCCTTTTTACGGCTACGACCCAGTGACTGAGCAAGAAGTTGCTTACGACCAGCCAGGGGCAATAACCGTCATGGCGGTTGACAACTTGCCTTGCGAGCTGCCTAAGGATGCTAGTGAAGGATTTGGCGAGATGTTTATGAAGCATGTGATACCAGCTTTCTTTAACGGCGATAAAAACGGTATTCTAGAACGCGCAAAAATGACCACCAGCGATGGGAAACTTACCGAGCGTTTTGCCTACCTACAGGATTTTGTGGATGGGAAATAATTTGTTGATGTGACAATTCGACAATTCGACAATTCGACAATTTGACGATGTGACAATTTTGCGATTTGGAATTTGCGATTTGTGATTTGTGATTTGTGATTTGGAATTTGGAATTTGTGATTTGTGATTTGAAATTTCCCCGCTGGTCATTAGCCATTTAGCATTATAAATTAATCATTTGCCTCGACAAGCCACACAATGCCTATCCCGACAACGTAGCAAATCATATCCAGCCAAGAGAAACTGGTTCCTATAACAATACGCGCAAGTTTTATATGTTCCAGTCCCAGCAGAGATATTACATTGAAATATTGGGCGATTTCTACACAAAAGGCAAATAGGAGCGTACCTATCATTCCGGTTTTAGGGGCAATGTTTGTTACGGCCATGACCGCGCAGTAAATGAGTACAACTACGAGAATATCACCAGCATAAGGTCTTACAAATGCATCATTCACATACCTAGCAATTATCACTTCAACAAGAAAAATGACGATGGCAGCCACGGCATAGGTAC
>JANQTO010000315.1:2123-3230 GCA_030731685.1 Nonlabens sp. | reverse complement strand
CGCGACTTAAAGAAATTGAAAAATCCCAATCTTGCGATTGGGATTTTTTGTGAGCATAAGAGCCCTATTAAAACCTAAAAACCTTACCATCCAGCGCGACCTCGCTATTTGGAAAAATGGTCATGGCTTCTTTTCTAAAAAGTTCATAATCGCCGTAACGCGAGCTGTAATGTCCTAGGATGAGTGTGCCTACGTTTGCTAGTTGGGCGATGGTTGCAGCCTGTGCTGCGGTGCTGTGTTTTGTTTTTTCGCACAGGTGCTCGTGCGATTGTAAAAACGTAGATTCATGATACAGCGCGGTCACGCCCTGCAACTGCGGTACGTTTTTTTCCTGATAGGTTGTGACACTGCAAAAGGCATAACTCTGCGGCGTGGTGCCGTTCATAGTGAGGTCTGTATTGGGTATTACCTCGCCGTTATCGAGCTCATAATCAAAACCTTGTTTTAATTTTCTATAATAAGCTTTATCAATTCCATAATGCTCACAGGCAACGATATCCAGGTGCCTGTCGGTATCTTTTTCCCTAAATAGAAAACCATTGGTGTACACGCGGTGGTCCAGCGGTATGGTGGTTACGGTTACCTCGTCATCTTCAAAGAGCAGTGTTGGTGTCGTTTCCTCGCTTTCGCGAAAGCGTAATTCAAACATCGTATAGCTACCAGCAAGCTTTAACTGTAGCAAAATCATCTCTTTAATACCTTTAGGACCATAGATGTACAACGGTGCCTCGCGACTCAACAGACAAAATGTGGAGATAAGCCCAATAAGCCCGTACACATGGTCGCCATGCAGATGCGAAATAAAAATATGCTTGATACGGGCAAACTTGACCTTGTTTTTGCGCAACGCCATCTGGGTTCCTTCACCGCAATCTATCAGAAATAAATGACCGCGCATTTCCAGCACCTGTGCCGTAGGTCTCGCATTATCTCGTGGTGTGGCGCTGTGACAGCCTAGTATGGTTAGAATCAAATTGTTTATTTTCTTTTTCCTGCGGAAAAATTTATTGTTTATTGTCCATTCAAATATCGCGTCCCCAACCCTAAAGGGTGGCGATATTTTCAAAAATCTCAAATTCCAAATCTCAAATTCCAAATTCCAAGCTC
>JANQTO010000315.1:1082-2113 GCA_030731685.1 Nonlabens sp. | reverse complement strand
CCCTAAAGGGTAACGATATTTTAAATCACCCAATATTTAGACAAAACTTAAATCAAAAATCGTTAATCTTCAATCGTTAATCTTATCGTTAATCAAAAAAACTCACGTTAACCGACTACCGCAGCCGTCCTGTGACGGCTAGACGTACAAATCAAAAATCGGCAATCAACAATTGTTAATCAAAAACCCAAATCACGCTCCATCTCTTCCATCTCAATCACATCCTGCGCCTCTTGAGAGGTCGGCACAATCATAAGTTCCTCCGGATTATCGTCTGCAGGAAGTGCGTCGTTAATGATAACAAATGACTGTTTTGTCGCGCGGTGCTTATTGCTTAGCATTAAAAAAGCAAGCATGTGCGGCAATGTTGCCTGCTTGTATTTACTTAAGTCCAGTACGACATTTTTACCTTCAAACTGTTCCCAAATTCCAGTAATGAACGTGGCAAATTTTTCTATATCATCGCGCTCGTCTATTAAAAGAATGTGATTATGATACTCTGTGCTAATCATTGCGTCTTATTTTTGAAGCTATTAAATACAGTACCGCCATACGCACGGCAACACCGTTTTCTACTTGGTTTAAAATCACCGCTTGTTTGGAGTCGGCTACGTCGCTGGTAATTTCTACACCGCGGTTTATAGGTCCTGGGTGCATAATGACAATGTCCTTTTTCAGACTATCCAGCAACTCGCGGTTCACGCCATATTGCTGTACATACTCACGTACACTCGGGAAATACGATATATCCATGCGCTCGTTTTGCACACGCAACATGTTTGCCACATCGCACCATTCCAGCGCTTTACGCAAGTTTAGTTCTACCGTCACTCCTAGCGATTCTATATAGCGCGGTATGAGCGTTGCCGGGCCGCACACCTTCACCTCTGCTCCCATTTTCTTGAGTGCATAAATATTAGAAAGCGCCACACGGCTGTGCAGTATATCGCCTACAATCACTATTTTTTTGCCTTGCAGACTTCCTAGGGTTTCCCTTATGGTGTATGCATCGAGCAGCGCCTGCGTCGGGT
>JANQTO010000315.1:0-1072 GCA_030731685.1 Nonlabens sp. | reverse complement strand
AGCATCTACATGCTTCGACAAGAACACGCCTGCACCAGCATTGGGGTGACGCATCACGACGATGTCCACTTTCATGGCGAGGATATTATTTACCGTATCGACCAGCGTCTCCCCTTTTTTCACCGAGCTTTGCGCCGCGCTGAAGTTTATAACGTCTGCACTCAGGCGTTTTTCGGCAAGTTCAAAGGATAGTTTGGTACGGGTGGAATTTTCAAAGAAAAGATTGGCTATCGTGATATCACGCAGCGAAGGCACTTTCTTGATAGGCCTGTTTATGACTTCCTTAAACTGATTTGCAGTATTGAGAATAAGCTCGATATCCTGTACCGTCAGGTCCTTAATTCCCAGTAAATGATTTACACTTAGTGCGCTCATAAGGCATCGGTTTTTAAAAGATACACCGCATCCTCGCCGTCATTTTCGTTCCAGGACACTTTTACCTTTTGGTTTCCTATCGCATCTACCTGCCTGCCGTTATAGTCGGGCTGTATGGGCAAGTGCCGCGAAAACCTACGGTCTATTAACGTAAGCAACTCTACAGACGCTGGCCGGCCAAAAGACTGCAACGCCGTTAACGCCGCACGTATACTGCGACCCGTATAAAGTACATCATCTACAATCACCACCTTCTTCCCTTCTACCAGAAAATCTATTTGCGTCGTGTTTGCCTTGAGCGGTTCCTCACCACGTCTAAAATCATCTCTATAAAACGTAATATCCAGCAGTCCCGTTTTCAGGTCCTTTACCTTGTAGGTTGTTTTAAGCAAGGTCGCAAGCCTGTTCAACAAAAAGGTCCCACGAGGCTGTAGCCCTATGAGCGCGGTATTTTCAAAAGTATCGTGGTTTTCTATGAGCTGGCACGCTAGCCTGTTCAGGATAAGGTTTAGCTCTGTGGCGTTGAGAAGTAATTTCTGACTCATTAAATGCTGCTGCTTATCGCAAAGATACGTTTTTTAGTGATTTAGAAACCGCTGGTGCGCTTGCTTCTTACGATGCAGTTTACAGAAGTTTTGAGGCCGTTTTTAGTGGTGTTTTGTAGGTTCGCTTTCGCGAAAGCTGCTACGTAGGAACT
>JANQTO010000314.1:12004-14065 GCA_030731685.1 Nonlabens sp. | reverse complement strand
CTACTACTGGACTGCCACTGGCACTTTCAGACTCGCTATAGAAACGACCGGTTTCTAGTTTCAATCCATCTAAGTCAAATTGCTGGTCTGTCGCAGGGCTTATATTAACGCTGGCAGCCGTTTTACCTTCAAATTTTATGGACTCTGGTGCGCTGAAAAGTGTGTATGTAATCGCACCGATATCTGGCAGACTGCGTTTGAGCATTTGAAATTCTTCATAACTCACATTTGGAAACTTTTCATATTGATAAGGTTCTAAATCTGTAGGTGCAAATGAAAAACGCATCACGTAGATGGTAGAAATGTCTAGCGAGCTCAAGCTATCATTAATGGTACGTTCTAATGAATCTATAGCCGCAAGTACTCCTATGATTGCAAAAATACCTATCGTAACGCCTAATAGCGATAAGAATGTGCGCAACAAGTTTGTGCGTAATGCATTAATTGCAAATACAAAACTTTCTCTTAAAACGCGCAGGTAAATAAGCATGAATGCTTTCTAGGTTTAGTGATTATATGGTTGTTAGACACGAAGACTGCAACAATGTTACAAAACTATAAGGATTTTTGAAATCGCGAATCCCAAAGCTCAATTTCCAATTTCCAATTTCCAAATCTCAATTTGGAATAACAATGTCCATCGCCATGCCGGTTTCGGGAAATTAACTAGTCAATATATTTCAAAAAGTCTATGCTCCATATTCTATAATCCTTTTTCATTTCACAAAAACCGCCATTTGTCCTCAACAGGTCAGTTGTCGTAATTTGTTAATGAACGGTTATAAAGTGTTTTTACAAATTTAGATGACATACTATAATTGCTTGCTTAAAAAGATACCTTTGTGTACTTAATTTTCAAGCATTTCACATGAGTTCTATCGTTGCAAAATCTGCATTAATATCTGTTTTTAGTAAAGAAGGTCTGGAGCCTATCGTTCGTAAGATGAACGATTTGGGTATCGTTATATATTCAACTGGCGGCACAGAGTCTTTTATAAAAGATTTGGGCCTTCCCGTAGTTCCTGTAGAAGATGTTACCTCGTATCCGTCTATTTTAGGAGGTCGTGTAAAAACACTGCACCCTAAGGTTTTTGGCGGGATTTTGAATAGACGTGACCACGATGGTGATGTCGCGCAGTTGAAGGAATATGACATACCGCAACTGGATATCGTAATTGTAGATTTATATCCGTTTGAGAAAACGGTTGCAAGTGGTGCTGAGGAACAAGATATTATTGAAAAAATAGATATAGGTGGCATCTCACTCATACGAGCTGCTGCAAAAAACTATAAAGACACTTTATGCGTTGCTACCGTTGACGATTATGCTAAGGTTTTGCAAGTACTTGAAGAAGGAAATGGTGCTACAACCATAGATCAACGTAAAGAATTTGCAACCACAGCCTTCAATGTGTCTTCGCACTACGATAGTGCGATTTATAATTATTTTGCAGGTGACGCGACAGACAAAGCGCTCAAGTTGAGCGTCCAAGAAGTGATGCCCTTGCGATACGGTGAGAATCCGCACCAGCGAGGATGGTTCTACGGTGATTTTGATGCGATGTTCACCATTTTAGGTGGTAAAGAGCTTTCTTACAACAATTTACTTGACGTAGACGCCGCCGTAAACCTCATGAGTGAGTTTGTAGACGATGCACCTACATTTGCTATTTTTAAACATAATAATGCCTGCGGCGTTGCACAGCGCGATACATTACTCGCTGCCTATAATGACGCACTTGCTGGCGACCCAGTTTCGGCTTTTGGAGGTATTCTAATAGCAAACAAAACCATAGATTTAGCTACTGCACAGGAAATTCATGGACTTTTTTGTGAAGTGGTTATCGCTCCAGGGTATGAGCCAGCAGCGCTTGAATTACTTGTAAGCAAGGCAAATAGAAGAGTACTGCAGCTTGTGGATGGTGCGCTTTCGCGAAAGCGTAAACATAACAGCCTAGAGGTGCGCGCTAGTCTCAACGGCTATCTCGTGCAAGATGCAAACAACAAGACAGATCAGGCTGCCGATTTAAAGAATGCAACAACACTAGCGCCTACAGCTGC